>CANHCM010000004.1 GCA_947459155.1 Bacteroidota bacterium
ATGACTTCCTCGAGACCTACAATTATTTAAATGCACTGCCGATTTCGTATCTGCATGTATTTACTTACTCAGAGCGCGACAATACGCTGGCCGCAGAGATGCCCGATTCGGTGCCTGCCGATGAAAGAGCGCGTCGAAGCCAAATGCTGAGAATTCTCTCCGAGAAGAAAAAGCGCGCCTTTTACGAAAACCAATTGCAAAAAACCCTGCCCGTTCTTTGGGAAGGCGAAAACGATCAGGGCTGGATGTATGGATTTACCGCCAATTATGTGAAGGTAAAAACCGCCTGGAATCCACAATTGGTGAATACAATCACGCCGTTCCGTTTGGATAACATTGACGCCGATGGACTGGTTCAGGGCGAAATCCTTCAATATCAGCCTGCCTAAGGCTTAAGCACATTAGCATGTACCCAACCATCAGTTTTTTCCTAAAAGAAACCTTCGGCATCGATTTTCCCTTGCCCATACAAACTTTCGGATTCTTCGTTGCGCTTGCCTTTGGAGCCGCTGCCTTTATTCTGAGCAAGGAATTGACCCGCAAGCAAGCTCTGGGAATCTTCAAACCCACCGAACGGAAAATCACTGTTGGCGCACCGGCCAAACCTTCCGACTATCTGGTAAATCTCGTGGGAGGCTTCATTCTCGGGTACAAACTCCTCTTTATCATTAGCAATTACAGTTTGTTTGCCGAAAATCCACAAGAAGTTTTATTGTCGGGTTTAGGTAGCATTTGGGGTGGCTTGCTGGGTGCCGCCGGATTGGTTTATTGGAAATACCGCGAAATAAAGGCCGCACAACTGCCCAAGCCCAAGATTGAAATCCTCACGATGAATGCCGCCGACCATATTGGCAATATCATCTTGTTGGGTGTGGTTGGCGGATTGTTAGGGGCCAAGGTGTTTCACAACCTTGAAAACCCGGCCGAGTTTATGGCCGATCCAATCGGAGCACTGCTGTCGTTCTCGGGCCTGACCTTTTACGGAGGCCTGATTGTCGCTGCAGTGTTGATTATCCGTTATGGAATTAAGAACGGACTGGCGCCACTGGCACTCTGCGATGCTGCAGCTCCGGCCTTGATGCTATCGTACGGAATCGGGCGTATTGGCTGCCAGGTATCGGGCGATGGCGACTGGGGCGTGGTGAATACCGCTCCGAAGCCGGGCTGGATGTCGGCACTCCCCGACTGGATGTGGTCGTACACTTTTCCGCACAACGTGAACAACGAAGGTGTACCCATTCCGGGCTGTGAAGGTCGTTGGTGCCACGAGTTGCCGGAACCCGTTTTTCCTACCTCATTTTACGAAACCTTGATGGCCATCGTGCTTTTTGCCATTTTGTGGTCAATCAGAAAACGCATCACCACACCGGGGCTGTTGTTCAGCATCTACCTGATATTCAACGGCACCGAGCGATTCCTCATCGAATCAATCCGGGTAAATTCTTTGTACCATATCGGGAGTTTGGCCATCACCCAGGCCCAAATCATCTCTACCCTTTTAATCATTGCCGGCATTGTCGGCGTGGCCTACACCCGTAAAAAAGCAGCCCAAAGTCATGGAAAAGCCGGTTGATTTACAGCACCTGTGTGAAGAAGTTTGCCGCATCAGCCGTGAAGTGGGCAAATTCATTCTGCTCGAACAGAAACGCCTCAGCGATCAAAGTATTGAATCGAAAGGGCTGAACGACTTTGTTACCTACGTTGACAAAGCTGCCGAAACATTGCTGGTGAGCGAACTCCAGGCTTTGTTGCCTGGCTCGGGATTTTTGACCGAAGAGAAAACCGTTGCACAGCAAGAGGCCGAACTGGTGTGGATTATCGACCCCATTGATGGAACCACCAATTTCATCCACGGCTTACCCCTTTTTTCCATTTCCATTGCCTTGGCCTTTCGGGGGAAAACGATTCTGGGTGTGGTACACGAGGTAAGTCGCGACGAGTGCTTTTCGGCCATTGAGGGCGGAAGAGCCATGCTCAACGGAAAAGTGATTCAGGTGTCGGAACGCAGCAAGCTGAGCGACTCCTTACTGGTGACCGGGTTTCCATACAAGGATGAAGGACGACTCGAGGCCTGGATGCAACTGTTCATCACCTTGCTTCGCAAATCGCATGGCGTGAGACGCTTAGGTTCTGCCGCCATCGACCTAGTTTATGTGGCCTGTGGGCGGTTTGAAGCCTTTTACGAGTATGGTCTTAGTCCTTGGGACGTGGCCGCAGGCGCCTTTATCGTGGAGCAGGCCGGTGGCTTGGTTACCGATTACCAGGGAGGCCCGAATTTCGTGTACGGTAAAGAATTGTTGGCCGGCAATGGCCGGATGAATGAAGAGCTCCGAGGGGTTATTCTGGAGCACTTTGCCCGCTGATTTCTATGAAAATAGCCGTGTTGATTAATCCGCTCTCGGGGGGAATCAATAAGAAAAGCCTGCCAGACCGCCTGAAAAAGGTAATGCCGGCGCAAACGCTGATTCATACAAGCCAATCGGCCGAAGATACCCGAAGCTTTGCCGCCTATTGCCGAAATGAGCAGTTTGATGTTCTGGTGGTGGCCGGAGGCGATGGAACCTTAAATGATGCAGGCACTGCCCTGTGTGGAAGCCAAACAGCCCTCGCCATTTATCCGCAGGGTTCGGGCAATGGCCTGGCGAGATTGCTGGGGGCAAAGTCGCAGCCCGAAGCCCTTGCTCAATCGTTGCAACAGGCCAAAGCCGCATGGATAGACACCGGTAAAGTAAACGAACGTACTTTTTTAAATGTAGCCGGCGTTGGCTTCGATGCCCATATTGCAGAGCGCTTTGCCTCGAATGCTGTTCGCGGTTTTGCCGGCTATGTGTCGGAAACACTGTCGGCTTTTGGGCAATACAAGCCCGAAACCTACCGGGTGCGTGCCGGGGAACACACACAAGATATTGAAGCATTTCTGTTGACCATTTGCAATGGAAGCCAGTATGGCAACAATGCATGGATTAGTCCACAATCGAGTGTTACCGACGGAGTGCTGGAGCTGACGGCCATTGCTCCGATTGGCTGGAGGCAAGCGCCGGGCCTCATTTACGGACTGTTTTCGAAACGCATTGGGCAACACAAGACCGTTACGCAGCTGAGCTCGAGCATTTTTGAGATTAGTCGGGAACACGAAGGTCCGGTGAATATCGACGGCGAGTTTGAAAGGATGGGAAGGGAACTGCGGTTTGAGGTGATTCCGTCGAGTTTGCGGGTGCTGATGCCAGCCTGAAACCATTTACACCATCATGCACCGAAGGCCCTCAACAAAGGTGTACGGCTGTTTGGAAAAGCGCCAGCGGGTGCAGCGAATACCCCTTGTAGGGGCGGCTCGTTGCCGCACTACAAGGAGTAGCAGCGAAACACGCGGTGCCCGGCCCTGCAGCCGAGGCGAAATGTGATGCCCAGCGAGGCAGGCGCCCAAAAACAGATAATGAATAAACGCTTATGAATTGTTGATTGTCTGAGCATTACATCAATACATCCAGAATATTTTCGGGCATTTTAAACGCCTCCCCATTTGGATGGTCAGCCCTGCTACTAACGCTAAACCAACACCGATGAACCTGCGACTGAAGAACAACATTGCTGTGAGCGATTCCGGCTTTGTGTTCAATCCATCTACCGGCGATTCCTTTTCGATTAATCCGGTGGGCATCGATATCATTCAACTGTTGCGGGCGTCGAAGTCTGAGCAGGACATTATCGAAGACCTTTCGGACCGATACGACGCCGATACGCAAACGATTGAAAAAGACCTGTACGATTTTTTCACGCTGCTTCTACAGCATCAGCTTGCCGAAAAAGCATGAAGAGTGAGTTGGTCATTGCCGTTTCGGGGCTGAACAATACCGACAACCCCGGTCCCGGCATTCCGGTAATCCGCGCACTGCGCGACTGGAAAGGGAAAAAAGTACGCATCATCGGTCTTTCGTACGATCATCTGGAGCCGGGTTTGTATTTACCCGAATGGGTTGATAAAAGCTATCAAGTGCCTTACCCATCGGCAGGTTCAGACAATTTGATGCTTCGTTTAAAGTACATTCACAGTATTGAAAGGCTGGATTTCATCTTTCCCAACTTCGATGCAGAGCTGTTTTCGTACATGAAGATGGCACCGGAGTTACAAAGCATGGGCATTCACACCTTTTTACCCGGGCTCGATCAATTTGAGGAAAGGCACAAATACCGTTTGCCGGAATTTGGAGAGAAGTATCAATTGGCTGTTCCTAAATCGCTGAGCGTAAACTCACTTGCTGATGTACCGGCAGCGCTGAGCCAATTTGAGTTTCCGGTGGTGGTGAAGGGTAAATTCTACGAGGCTTACATTGCGTATTCGATGGATCAGGTGCAGAATTATTTTCACAAGATTCAGGCGAAGTGGGGCTTACCGGTTATTTTCCAGCAGTTTATTCAGGGCAACGAGTACAACGTGGTGGCTATGGGTGATGGCAAAGGGAACACCATAGGCGCCGTACCCATGCGCAAGCAATACATTACCGATAAAGGAAAAGCCTGGGCCGGCATAACGCTCGATGAGCCGGCGCTGATTGAAATGACCAGAAAGCTCATTGCGGCCAACCACTGGAGAGGCGGCATGGAGCTGGAGCTGATTAAAGACCGCAATGGTCAATTGTACATAGTCGAGATTAACCCAAGATTTCCGGCCTGGGTTTATTTAGCCGTAGCGGCTGGTCAGAATATGCCGGCGGCGGCCGTGAAGCTGGCTCTTGGCGAGGATGTTCCTCCGTTTGAAAGCTACGAGGTGGGGAAGATGTTTGTTCGTTACTCCTGGGACAACATTGTGAACCTCAGCGATTTTGAGAAAATATCAACCTTAGGAGAACTCTAACGAAGCATGGAAAAGAAAAGATATGAGCGCCCGGTTATTGCGTCACTCAATGCGGGCATCACCAATAAGTTCGGCACCCGAAATCTGAACGAGCCCATTTCGCATATCGATGGGGCCTCGATTAAGGAGATTACGGAGCAGTATGGTTCGCCGGTATTTATTCTTTCGGAACGAAAAATCCGCCAGCTCTACCGCGACGCGCACAGGGCATTCAGCACGCGGTATCCGAAAGTGCAGTTTGCCTGGTCTTACAAGACGAACTACCTGAACGCCGTTTGCAATGTTTTCCATCAGGAAGGCTCCTGGGCCGAGGTGGTGTCGATTTTCGAGTACGAAAAAGCGTTGGCCAATGGTGTTGAAGGCCGACACATCCTTTTCAACGGGCCCGAAAAAACCGAGTCGGATCTTCGGAAGGCCATTGAGCACGATTCGTTGATTCACATCGATCATTTTGATGAGCTTTACCAATTGCTCGAAATGAGCGAAAGCCTGAAAAAGAGGCCACGGGTTGCCATTCGGGTGAACATGGATACAGGCATTTACCCTATGTGGGATCGCTTTGGGTTTAACTACGAAAGTGGGCAGGCCTGGGATGCCATCAATAAAATTATCCTCACCAACAAGCTCGACCTCGTTGGGCTGCATTGCCACATCGGCACCTTTATGCTATCGGCGAATGCCTACGCTGTGGCGGCGGCTAAGCTTGCCGATCTGGCGTTGGGCATTAAGCTGCATCACAAGCAAAACATCGAATACCTTGATTTGGGCGGCGGCTTTGCCTCAAAAAACACCTTAAAAGGCTCGTTTTTACCGGGTGCCGACACCATTCCGAGTTTTGATGATTATGCAGAGGCCATCTGCGGCACCTTGCTCAACGCCGGCTTTACCCGCGAAAATTTACCCATGTTGATTTTAGAAACCGGTCGCGCCTTGGTCGACGAAGCCGGATTTCTGGCCGCCTCAGTGGTGGCCAACAAGCGCTTGAGCGATGGTCGGAAAGCCTTGGTGCTCGATGCAGGAGTGA
Organism: Bacteroidota bacterium; assembly: GCA_947459155.1. Lineage (GTDB taxonomy): Bacteria > Bacteroidota > Bacteroidia > M30B66 > M30B66 > CAMCXT01. The sequence continues at coordinate 5,877 of CANHCM010000004.1, forward strand.
ACATCTTGTTTACCTCCTTTTGGTACGAACACAAAATGACGCCCGTTGAGCCGGCCAGTCACCACACCGAAGCCTCAGTGGTGTATGGTCCGCTGTGCATGAACATCGACGTTGTGCGCGAAAGTGTAACTTTACCGCCATTGCGAAAAAACGATCTCGTGCTTATTCATACCGTTGGCGCTTACAACATGACGCAATGGATGCAGTTTATTGCCATGCGGCCGGCGGTGGTTATGGTCGATCAGGAAGGAAAAACGCACCTCTTGCGCAGGGCTGAGAAAACCGACGACCTCAACGCCATGGAATCTATGCCCGAACACTTACAATCCTTTAGTTTGGCGTAATTGATGCACAAAAAATGGAGTTTGAAGTCAGTATCGTCTTTCGCCGAAGGCGTATTGAACTCCTATGCCCAGGTTTTCTTCTCGCAGCGAAAATCGCTGGCGGTACTCCTGTTGTTACTCACGTTCATCGACTACCAGGCCGGAATTAGCGGCTTGTTTGCGGTTGTTATAACCCAACTTACTGCGCGTGTGCTGGGTTTGGATGACACAAGCATACAATCGGGGCTCTACAGTTTCAACAGCCTTTCGGTAGGCCTTTGCTTAGGCGTTTACTTTAACCTGAGCCTGCCCTTTCTGGCCCTGGTGGCCGTGGCCTCGCTGCTGAGCCTGCTCCTCACCGTGTGGATTGGCGGTGCGCTTTACCCCAAAGGCCTGCCTTACCTGAGTTTTCCCTTTATCATCACCATTTGGCTAAGCCTGATGGCCTCACGTTCTTACGAAGCCCTGATGCTCAGTGAGCGTGGAATTTACATCTACAATGAGCTCTACACGCTGGGCGGACAGGGCTTTGTTGACGCATACATGCAGCTCGAAAACTCTGCTTTCCCGCTGCATTTGGATGTGTACCTCAGATCGCTGGGAGCCCTGTTTTTTCAGTACAACCTCATTGCCGGCTTTATTGCAGCAGTGGCCCTGTTGATTTACTCACGCATTGCCTTTGCCTTCTCGCTCACCGGCTTTTACACCGGCTTTATGTTTTACCATTTTCTGGGCGGAAACATTACCGAACTCACCTATTCCTTTATTGGATTCAATTTCATTTTAACAGCCATTGCCCTCGGCGGATTTTTCCTCATTCCTTCCGCCTGGTCGTTTCTGCTGGTTATGGTTGTTTCTCCGCTCATTGCCCTGTTGAATTCGGCCTTGTCGGGTTTGCTCTGGGCCTGGCAGCTGCCTTTGTATTCCATGCCCTTCAATCTGGTGGTCATCGGATTGCTCTACCTCTTGCGCATGCGCAGTAAGGTTCGCTATCTCTTTCTTACACCGGTTCAGCATTATTCACCGGAGATCAACCTCTACAGCTTCAACACGGGCACCGAACGGTTCAAAGGCTCGCCCTCCATTGCCTTTCAGCTGCCTTTTTATGGCCGGTGGACCGTAACGCAGGCATACAACGGGAAGCACACACACCGCGAGGCCTGGAGACATGCGCTCGATTTTATGCTTTGCGATGAAAACGGCGAAACACACGAGGGCGGAGGCTTCGAGCTCAAGAATTACTTTGGTTGGCAGAAGCCTGTTTTAGCCCCGGCCGATGGGCTGGTAGTAGACCTTCACACGACCATCGACGAAAACCAACCCGGCAAGGTGAACTTAGAAAACAACTGGGGCAACTCGGTGGTCATCAAGCATGGCGAGCAGCTCTACTCGCAGATTTCGCATTTGCTAACCGGTTCATTTCGGGTGCATTTGGGGCAGTATGTGAAGAAGGGCGAAATTCTGGCCTTGTTGGGGAACTCCGGGCGTTCGCCTTTGCCGCACATTCACTTTCAGATTCAGTCGACCCCATACGTGGGCTCAGCCACAGTGCCTTACCCTTTCGGCTATTATTTAAAGTATGCCGAGGGCCGGCAAAGCCTGATGAGTTTTTCGACTCCGGTAGAAGGCGATCAGATTCAGAATGTGGAGATCACGCCCTTGCTTCGCGATGCTTATTCGTTTATTCCCGGACAGATTCTTCAGTTCAAGGTAACCGAGGCCCGTAAAACCTATACGGTGCGATGGGAAGTTAGGGTGAGTGCATACAACCAGGTTTACCTGTATTGCTTTAAAACACGGTCGGTGGCTTACCTTCATAACAATGGAACGATGTTCTATTTCCTGAGCTTTCACGGCGACAAGAAAAGTCTGCTTTACCACTTCTATCTTTCGTCGTACCAGGTTTTACTCGGCTTTTATCCTGAGATTTTCCTCCGCGACACCTTGCCTGTTCATACGGTAAACAGTGGAATTGTGAGGGTTGTACAGGACTTTCTGGCGCCTTTCGTGCGGTTTCTCAAAGTGGAGTTTCAACTGGAGTACACTCACATCGACAACCTGTTTACTCCGCGAACACTCGGCTTGCGGTCGGAGGTTCGCACCAGTTCGGCCGGAATTGGACAGCAACGCTATCACTTCGAAATTCACATTGCGAAAAACCAGATCGACCAGCTTCACATTAAATTCGGGAATCGCCGAATTCTGGCCGAACGACAAAACGAGTACGAAACCACAGAACCCTAAAACCAACCTTATGCGCTACACGCTTGTATTATCATTTTGCCTGTTTTTCGGCCTTTTGCAGGCCAACGATGAAAAAGTGCTCCTCGCCTTCAAGCAGAGTTATTCGCTCGAAGCCAAATCGGAATACACCAAAGCCATTGCTGTTTTGAAAGAGGTTTACGATGAGAACTCATACGAGATAAACCTGCGTTTGGGCTGGCTTTGTTATTCTGCCGGACAGTTTGCCCAAAGCATGAGTTATTACCAGAATGCCATCAACCTAAAACCTTATTCGGTTGAGGCCAAGCTGGGTTATGTTTTACCGGCATCGGCCGCCGGAAACTGGGACCAGGTTGTGGTGCAGTACAAGAAAATTCTCGAGTATGATGCCCAGAACTCTTTGGTGAACTTCAGACTGGGCATGATTTACTATGGCCGAAAAGACTACCAGACCGCCCAAAAATACTTCGAGCGGGTGGTGAACCTTTACCCTTTCGATTACGACGGCAATGCCATGTTGGCCTGGAGTTATCTGCAAATGGGGAAAATGCGTGAGGCCCGCGTAGTGTTTGGCAAAGCACTGCTAATTCGTCCCGACGATGCCTCGGTTTTAGAAGGCCTTTCGTTGATCAAGTAAACATTAATTGGGCGAAATCCCTACTTTTGAAACATGCGCGTCTTCAAAAAACTGCTGCTTGTTTTGATGGCATTCGTAGCTACCCTGCTCGTTATCGGATGGTTTTTGCCCGAAACCTCAACGCTGGAGGTGAGCACCGAAGTAAATCAGGGCCTGGCAGAAACCCGCGCAGAGTTCAGCGATTCCGGTATGTGGACCATGATGAAGCGCTACCGGATTGGCGATTCCAGCATGCGCGATGGGCAGTTAGGGTTTTTCATTCCCACCACCGATAGTTTGCAGGTTTACCGAGGGCTTCTGGTTACAAAAGTGCCTGCCGAGTTGCGCTCGACCGAAGAGTTCCGGTTTGATACTTCGGCAAGCGGTTCGAAAATCACCTGGACCTCGAAATCGATACTCACCTACCCTTTGGGAAGATATTGGGGACTGTTTATGCCCGATTCGCGCCGAAACACCATGAAAAACCAGCTCGATTCAATGCGCGTATTCATGGAAAGCGCACTCAATGAGCCACCTCAGCCCGTAGATTTTAGCGCAACTACCCAACCCGATTAGGTAAAGGCAACAAATTGGGCGAAAGGCTGTTTATGTTTGGATGACCAACTTCGCAACAAAAGGGCTCTCGGTATTTTTAATTTTGCTCATGCCCGCATGGCTTTCGGCCTGTGGAAGCAAGTCGGCAAAATCTGAACCCTCAACAACCAACGAAAACATGAATATTACTGCAGGTAAAACCGATACAGCCATTTTAGGAGCGGGCTGTTTTTGGTGTGTCGAAGCGATTTTCCAGGAACTTAAAGGCGTCTTGAAAGTGGAGTCGGGCTACACCGGCGGAAACATCTTAAACCCAACTTATAAAGAGGTGTGCACCGGGATGACCGGCCATGCCGAAGTGGCACGCATTATCTACAACCCAGAAGTGTTAAGCTTTGAAGAGGTGTTAGAGGTATTTTGGCAAACCCACGACCCTACCACACTCAACCGCCAGGGCGCTGATGTGGGAAGTCAATACCGCTCTGCGATATTTTACCTGAATGAGGAGCAGAAACGACTGGCCGAAGGCTACAAACAAAAACTCGATGTTTCCGGAGCCTTTGAAAAGCCTATCGTAACTGAGATAAGTGCCTTCGACGGGAAATTTTATGTGGCCGAAGACTACCACCAAAACTATTACAGCGAAAATCCCGATCAGGGTTATTGCCGCATGGTAATTCGTCCAAAGTTGGAGAAATTCCGAAAGGTATTCATCGAAAAGCTACAGCCCTAAGAAGCCGCACACTGTTGCCGATCAAATCAAGTCGCGCATCAGAATAGCATTGTGGAACGATTGCCCCCGTACCTCTTTTTGATAGTCTTCGATAAGCTCAAAGCCAAGCCTTAATAACAAAGGCTTAAGGAAAATACTGGCATCGGCCCGCAAGTGTGCGTAGGCTTCTTCTGTAGCATGGTCAACAATGTGCTGAATCAGACGGCTTCCTACACCTTTGCGCTGAAATTCGGGATGCACATAAAGCATTGATAAATCTCCACGCTGATTCATCGACGCGAAGCCGCACAGTTGCTCTAATTCATAAGCCACAGCCACATACTCACGGCGCATCAATTCTTCCCAAAAACTCAAACCTGCACCAACCGATACCCATGCAGCCCGTTGCCCCGGGGTGTATGCACTTCCTGTCCCTTCTACGGCAAGCACGAAAACCGAACGTAGGGCTTGCAATTCGCTTGCTTCTGCTTTCTTTACAATCACGGCCGGCAAGGTATTTCTGCCTACAGGATTGCACAAAACAGAAATCGGGTATTTCTAACTTGATGCGACCGGCCCGCATCGTTCGTTAGCCGCTAAAGCGAATCAGTAATTTAAAATTAATGCACTCCAAAGTTTAATATCCAAACAAAAGACTTATTAATCTTCAAACGATTTGAATTTTAGACAAGCCTACCCATTAGTGATCTCGATTTCGCAGTAAGAAAAGCCCTAAAAATGTCAAAAGACCGTTAATCAACAGCAGTTCAAATCCAATTTGGTAACCTCCAAAAAGTGCAGAAGAATAGTAGCTAAGCAAAAAGCTCAACACTGGCGAGCACAAAGCAACAAGAACAACCGGTATTGCTTTGACATGCCACTTTGTAAAAATCCCAAAGGCAAACAAGCCCAACAACGGCCCGTAGGTGTAACCAGCAGCCGTGAATACGCCATCGATCACAGCCTTGTTGTTAATGGCGTAAAACAGGAGAATAACACCCAGCAAAGCCAGCGAAAAACCAGCGTGAATGAAGCCTCTGATGCGGGCTGACTGTTTCTCGCTCAAATTGGACTTACGGTCGTAGCCCAAAATGTCGATGTAAAAGGATGTGGTGAGCGTTGTTAGCACCGAATCGGCTGAGGAGAACGTAGCCGCCGTAATTCCCAGCAGAAAGAAAACCGCGGCAAAAGTGCCCAAATGCGAAAAAGTGAGCATCGGCAGGAAACTGTCGGTTGAATCAGGAACGGCAATTCCGCGCTCAGCGGCAAACAGGTACATCAATGCGCCCAACGAAACAAAAATCACATTCACCAAAACCACAATCACGCTAAACCACAGAACATTCTTTTGAGCCTCCGGTAGCGTTCGGCAGCTGAGGTTCTTCTGCATCATATTTTGGTCTAAGCCCGTCATTACGATAGCCAGAAAAGCTCCTGAAATAAGCTGTTTCCAGAAGTACAGCTTCGACTTCGGGTCCCAGTTAAACACCGAAGAATAAGGGCTGTTGGCAATTTGCGAAACCGCCTCAGTAAACGACCAATTCAGTTGCCGGGTGATCGACCAGGCCGTGAGTACAACGCCCAAAATCAAAAACAGCGACTGAAACGTGTCGGTCCAGATGAGCGACCGAATGCCTCCACGAAGTGTGTACAGTAAAATGAGCACAATGATGCCGCTCACCGAAACCACAAAGGGAACACCCAATTGGTCGAAGAGAAAGACCTGTAACACTTTGGCCGAAATAAAGAGGCGAAAGGCCGCTCCAATGGTGCGCGATAAAAGAAAAAACACCGAACCGGTCTTCTGCGCAGCCAGTCCGAAACGCCCGCCGAGATAGGTGTAAATCGAGGTCAAATTCAGCCTGTAGTATAAAGGCAACAAAACATAGGCAATCACCCAATAACCCAATAAATAGCCCAGCACAATTTGCAGGTAGGCAAACTGCTCAATGCCGACCTTTCCGGGCACTGAAACGAAGGTCACGCCCGACAAAGAATCGCCAATCATTCCGAAGGCGACGAGGTACCAGGGCGAAGATTTGTTCCCTAAGAAATATCCATCGGCGTTGGCATTGCGACCCTTCCACCAGGAGATTCCAAGCAGCACAAAGAAATACAATGCTATGATTAACAGCAGAAAGGGTACACTCAGGTTGGTCATGTTACAAACTTAAAAGGCTAACAACCTACATTTCCAGCTCAGCTCAAAAGGTTATCAGCCACAAGCTGCGGATAAGTTGCCGGCATTCATTCATCGGAGATCCGAATTATCACTGCCGATTTCAACCAAAGCCATGTGGAAGTGTTACTTTTGCGCACATGCAGCCCTTACCTTCCAAACTGCTCGAAGAAGCCGTCGATGAGATGGCCTCGCTGCCCGGCGTGGGTAGAAAAACGGCGCTCAGACTGGTGCTGCACCTGTTGCGTCGCGAGCCGGAGGCGGTTCGACAGTTTTCCGCTTCGTTCGTAAAACTCAAAGAGGAAATCCAGTATTGCTCGAGATGCTTCAACCTTTCTGATACCGCCTTGTGCAACATTTGCAGCGATTCCTCGCGCGACGCCTCATTGCTTTGTGTGGTGGAGGACGTTCGAGACGTGATGGCCATTGAAAACACCGGTCAATACCGAGGCTACTTCCATGTTTTGGGGGGCATCATTTCTCCCATGCAAGGCATTGGTCCTGCCGACATTGAAATAGAAAGTCTGGTGGAACGCGTTTCTGCCGGTCAAATCAATGAAGTCATCTTTGCGCTGAGCGCAACCATGGAAGGCGACACCACCAATTTCTATCTCTACAGGCGACTGCGTGATTTTCCTCTCAAAATGAGCACACTCGCACGCGGAGTGGCTGTTGGCGATGAGTTGGAATACGCCGACGAAATCACCCTCGGTCGATCCATTTTGCACCGCACGCCCTTCGATTTAAATCCCAGCCGATGAGCACCCTCAGCATAAAAAATTACCTCTCGCTCGTAAAATTCAGCCACACCGTTTTTGCCCTTCCATTTGCAGTAATCGGCTTCTTTTTGGGTATCGAATTCAGCGCCGATTCGCCCGATTGGAGCCTCTTTTTAAAAGTCGTGCTCTGTATGGTGTTTGCCCGCTCCGCGGCGATGGGCTTTAATCGATACATCGATCGCGAGTTCGACAAACGCAACCCAAGAACAGCCATTCGCGAAATTCCCGCGGGAATCATCAGCCCCACAGCGGCCATCAGCTTCGTGATTCTGATGTGCCTGGCCTTTATCTTCACCACCTGGTGGATTAACCCACTTTGCTTCGCACTCTCACCGGTAGCCCTGGCCGTGGTGTTGGGCTACAGCATCACCAAACGATTTACCTGGCTTTGTCACCTCATCTTAGGTCTCGGGCTGTCCTTGGCCCCCATCGGTGCTTTTCTGGCAGTTACCGGGAGCTTTAGTCTGATACCTGTACTTTTCTCCTTCGCCGTACTTTTTTGGACAGCCGGCTTCGACATTATCTATGCGCTTCAGGATGAGGAATTTGACCGAAGCCAGCAACTTTACAGCATTCCGGTCAGATTGGGAAGGGTCAAATCGCTTCGCCTTTCTGAAGTACTGCATGTGTTCACGGCCGCCTTTCTGGCACTGGCCGGATTTCTCGCCTCCTTCGGCATGCTTTACTGGATAGGTTTCGCAGTATTTACCGCCTTGCTCATTTACCAACACCGCCTCGTAAAACCCGACGATCTGAGCAAGGTCAACCTGGCCTTCTTCACAACCAACGGTGTTGCCAGCATTCTCTTTGCGAGCTTCTTCCTGCTTCATCACTTCCTGTCGTAAAGGCTGAAAACAGGTTAATAATTCCCTTGCGGGGATGAAATTATCTACGCCCTCAATGTGTATCATTGAAATCTAGAACTTTTGCCAATACAGTGAAAATCGCGGTTATCGACATAGGCACCAATACATTCAAACTCATGATTGTACGGGTGCAGGAAGACGGTCAGTTTAGTGTTATTTTCAAAGAGAAAATTCCCGTAAAACTGGGTGAAGGCGGCATCAACAATGATGTAATTGCTCACACGCCCTTTCAGCGCGGACTCAAAGCCTTGAAAACCCACAAAGCCACGATCGACAAGTTCGAAACGGACCAGATTTTTGCCTTTGCCACTTCGGCCATCCGCAGCGCGAACAACGGAAAAGACTTCGTTAGAAAAGTAAAAGCCGAAACGGGAATTGAAATAGAGATTATTTCGGGCGACCGTGAGGCAGAGCTCATCTATTACGGCGTGCGAAAGGCGCTCGATATCGGCAAAGAAAAATGCCTCATCATGGATATTGGCGGAGGAAGCACCGAATTCATCATTGCCGACCGCGACCGGATGTATTGGCGACACAGTTTCGACCTCGGCGCAGCCCGCCTGTTAGAAGAAATCAATCCTTCCGAGCCCATTACCAAAGCCGAAATCAAAAAGTTAAAAACCTACCTCAACGATAACCTTCAACTGCTTTGGGGGGCCTGCGAAATTTATCCGGTTAAAACCCTCATCGGTTCTTCGGGCAGCTTCGACTCTCTGGCCGAGATGATTTACTACCGCTTCCAAACGGAAGAAAACCCTTTGGTGAAGACAGAATATCACTTCGACATGAAACACTTCGAGTCGATGTACAAATTGCTCATTAACTCCACCATTGAGAAGCGCTTTCGCATGAAGGGCTTAGCTGCCATGCGTGTGGAGATGATTGTGGTGGCAACAATCATGATTAAATACGTTTTCAAAGCGCTTAATCTGGAAAAAATGTGCCTGTCGACCTACAGCCTCAAGGAAGGCATTCTTTACGACTACCTCCAAAACTCATCCGCAAAAGACGCTTAGCATTTCCTAATTTTACCGCATGGCAAAAATCCTGATTGTTGACGACGAACGTGCGATACGCAGTACTTTAAAAGAGATTCTGGAGTACGAAAACCACCAGGTCGACGAAGCACTCGATGGAGCGGAAGGCTGGGAAAAAGTGCAAACCGGTGGCTACGATATTCTCCTGAGCGACATTAAAATGCCGAGGATGGATGGCACCGAACTCCTGGAAAAGGTTTTGGGAGCCCGCCTCGAATGTCAGGTAATCATGATTTCAGGTCACGGCACCATCGAAACTGCGGTGGAATGCATTAAAAAAGGGGCATTCGACTTTATTGCCAAGCCTCTCGACCTCAATCGGCTGATGATCACCTTGCGCAATGCGCTCGACAAATCCACCCTGATCGAAGAAACCAAAGTGCTTCGGAAAAAGGTGGCCAAAGGCTCTGAAATGGTCGGCGAATCGGCGGCTATCGTGAGGGTGAAGGAAATGATCGCCCGCGTGGCTCCAACCGATGCCCGCGTGTTGATTACCGGCCCCAATGGTACCGGAAAGGAACTGGTAGCCCGGCAACTACACGAACTAAGCAACCGCGCCGCAGCTCCCCTCATCGAGGTGAACTGTGCAGCCATCCCATCAGAATTGATTGAAAGTGAACTCTTCGGACACGAAAAAGGCGCTTTCACCTCTGCCGTAAAACAACGGAAAGGTCAGTTCGAACTCGCCCACCAGGGCACGCTGTTCCTCGATGAAATTGGCGATATGAGCCTCTCTGCACAGGCCAAAGTGCTCCGTGCCTTGCAGGAAAACAAAATCACCAGGGTGGGCGGAGAAAAAGAAATTCCGGTAGACGTGCGCATTCTCGCCGCAACCAATAAAAACCTGAAAGACGAGATCGCCAAAGGCAACTTTCGCGAAGACCTTTACCACCGACTCAGCGTGATTATTGTTGAAGTTCCAGCCTTAAACAATCGCCTGGAAGATATTCCCCTGCTCGCTCAGCATTTCCTTAAGTTAATCTGCGACGAATACGGAATTCCAGTTAAGTCGATGCACCCCGATGCCATCCAGGAATTGCAAAAAATCGCCTGGACTGGAAACATCCGCGAGTTCCGGAATGTGGTTGAACGACTGATCATTTTGTGCGACAAGGAAATTACCCCTGAAAATGTGCGCACTTTTGCCCTGCCGGCTCGTCAAAATCACTAACTTGTACTAATGATTCGCGCATTTGTTGTTTTATTGTTTGTAACCCTCTGTTGCAGTCCGGGAATAGCACAGCCAGCCAACCTGCGAGCCGGAGCCGAGGCTATAAACAGTGGCGACAATCGAATGAAAGTCAACGACTTCAACGGAGCCGTACTCGATTATACAATTGCCATCAATGCCGACCCCGGTTTTGCGGAGGCCTTTTACAAACGCTCTGTTGCCTTGAAAAAACTGGGGCGATTTTCAGAAGCGCTGGCCGACCAAAATGAGGCCTTGCGGCTGAACCCCGGAATTCTCAAGCTTTACGATGAACGCGCAAAGCTGCGCATGCTGGTTGAGGATTACTCGGGAGCCATCGCCGATTTTAACCGCGCCATCGAATACAACCCCAAAGAGCAAAAAAACCTGAAACACCAAAAGGCCAACGCTCAGCTTGCCGCCGAAGACTACCTCGGCGCCGTTGAAGCCTACAGCGAAGTGCTTGGGCAAAGTCCGCGCGATACGCTGGCTTATGTTTTCAGAGCCCTCGCCTACCTCAACCTCGAAGAAAAACCGAAGGCCCATCAAGACATTAACAAAGCGCTCATGCTCGATGCCCGCAACTCTTTAGCCTATGAGGTGCAGGGCATGATTTTCATGGAGGAAAAACGCTACGAAGAGGCGATTCGCTCCTATTCGACGGCCATTTCCATCAACCCCGAATTTGCGCTGGCCTGGCACAACAGAGGCGTTGCCCGTAAGCTTCTCGGACAAAATGAGGAGGCGCAAAAAGACTTCAACAGAGCCATCGCGCTCGACCAAAACTTGAAAAACTCCTACCTCAGCAGGGCGCTCATCAGAACACGTCTGGGCGAAAACGAAGCTTCGCTCGAGGACCTCAACAAGGCTGTAGCCCTCGATAACAATTACTGTCAGGCGCTACTCTACCGAGGCATGACCAAAAAAGTACTCGGCGATTATCAAGGAGCACTCGAAGATTTGAATCGAGCCATTCAGATTAATCCTGACAATGCCGAACTTTACAATAACAGGGCAAACATCAGAATGCTTTTCGGCGATTATTCCCTAGCGGTGGATGATTACTCGGCCGCCATTCGCATACGCGAGTCGTATGATATTGCTTTTTTTAACCGGGCTATCGCCCTGATGATGACCCTCAAACGAAATCAGGCCTGCGAAGACTTAAGCACAAGCGCCAACTTAGGTTATGCGCCTGCTCAGGATGCCCTCAAAGATTTTTGTGATGACCGCCGTTAGAGTCCTCTTTCTACTCCTCGCCCTGCTGAGCACTACACTTGGTCGCACCCAAACCCTTCGGGTATTGTGGATCGGTAACAGCTACACAGCCGGGAACAACCTTCCTCAACTCGTTTATAACCTTGCGCTTTCGGGTGGCGATACGGTCATCTACGACTCAAACACCCCGGGTGGAGCTACCTTCCAAAACCACACGGTAAATGCTACCACGTTGCAGAAAATTCAGGCCGGAGAATGGGACTATGTAGTCTTACAAGCCCAAAGTCAGGAACCCTCCTTCCCCGACAACCAGGTGCAGATTCAAACTTATCCTTTTGCTCAGCGGCTCGACAGTATGATTCAGGCCAATAGTGCCTGCGTACGAACGGTGTTCTTCATGACCTGGGGGCGGAAATTCGGCGATCAGGTAAACTGTCCAAACTTCCCACCTTTGTGCACTTTCGAAGGAATGAACAATCGCCTTCGGCATGCCTATAAATTCATGGCCGACGACAATCAGGCCATCATGGCTCCCGTGGGTGTGGCCTGGGAAAAAAGTTGGGAAACCAACAACGCTATCGACCTTTGGACTTCCGACAACAGCCATCCATCACTCGCCGGATCTTACCTTGCCGCCAACGTATTTTATGCCACCCTCTTCCGGAAAAGCCCGGTAAACCTAAGCTATACAGCAGGTTTAGATCCGACTCAGGCTGCATTCCTTCGACAAACAGCATGGTCAACTGTGAACGATAGCCTCAGCACATGGAACATAGGCACATTCGAGCCTACAGCCAGCTTCAGCTATACCGTCAATGGCTTAGAGGTGAATTTCCAATCGACCTCGCAGACCACCGAATTCGTCGAATGGCAGTTTGGCGACGGCGCTGAGAGCGACGAGAATGCTCCAAGCCATACCTACCCTGGCCCCGGCAGCTACCTCGTAAAACTAATCGCCTCCGACTCCTGCTTTAGCGACACCACCACCGTAGAGCTCAATCTCGAAGTAACAGGGCAGTCCACCATCGAAAGAAACTGGCGCGTGTTCCCCAATCCGGCAAGCCGCGAAGTGATGATTCAGGCCGAAGAGATGGCTGGTTTTGGCATAAAGGTTTACGGCCCCGATGGCAAACTGGTGCGCGAAAAATATGAGGCCGGGAAATTGATCCGCCTCGATTTCTCCGACTTGCCGCCCGGCATCTATCAGGTAGTGTGTATCTCCGGAAAAGACTCGAGAATTTTCCGCCTCATGAAGGAATAATTCCATCCGCCGGCAGGCGTTCCAACACAATACGCCGCGTTAGTGTCGCCGGTAATTAATTTCTCAATTCAGCACCCAGTTGTTCGGTAAATGCCTTGAGGAGCCGCTCCATGGTTTTCTCGATCTGCTTATCGGTAAGCGTTTGCTCATCATCGCCAAATACAAAAGAAACCGCATACGACTTCTTGCCGGCCGGAAGCTTATCGCCTTCGTAAACATCAAACAAATTCACCTCTTTGAGTAGCTTGCGCTCGGTCTGACGCGCCAGTCGCGCAACCTCCGCATAGCTTACCTCTTTGGAGAGCAGTAAGGCCAAATCGCGACGAACGGTGGGGAAACGCGAAACTTCCGTGTAGCTCACTTTTGCCTTACGATAAGCATTCCACAAGGGCAGCCAATTCAATTCAGCCGCAAAAACTGCATTCGGAATGTCGTAATGCTTGCGCAGGCTTCCATGCACCTCGCCCAGCACAACCAGGGTTTTCCCGTTCAGTTCCCAGGCATACGCTTCTTTAAAGGCTTGGTGACTTACCGCTTTCCAATCCAGCCTCTCTTCCTCTAAACCCAGAAGCTGTAGTACATGAGAAACCCAACCTTTCAGATGAAAAAATCCAACCGATTGCGGGGCCACATGGATGTTCTCCGGTTGGGTGTTTCCGTAAACCGCCAGGGCAATTTTCTCAGTTTCAACAAATCCGCCTTCTTCGCCCTGGGCATAAGTTTTCCCCCACTCAAAGAAGCGCAAATCGCTTTGCTGGCGGTTTCGATTCCACGCGATATTTTCGAGCAAGGCCGGCAGCATGCTGGTACGCATCACATCGAGCTCTGAGCTCAAGGGATTGGCCAACACCACCGGCTCGGCTCCGTTGCCGGCAATGGCCGAGATGGCAGATGCACTCAAGGAGTTGTTCAGTACCTCAAAAAAGCCCTGACTGCACAAATGAGCGCTCAAGCGGTTGCGAAGCGCATGCACATCAGGCTTGGCCGCAGGAGAAATGCTATTGCGCACTTGTGTCGGAATTGCAATTCGGTTGTAGCCGTAAATCCGAAGTATTTCCTCAGTAATGTCGGCCGGGCCCTCTACATCGACCTTAAAACCCGGAATTTCAACTTCCAGTCCTTCAGATGACTCTTCGCGAAGTACGAAGCCCAGCTTACTCAATATTTTCTTGGCATCTTCTCTCGGAACCGGCTCGCCAATCAAGCGGTCCATGAATGCCCAATTGTAGTGACAAGAACGGCGCTCAAGAGACCCGAAAACCTCGTCGGTATGTCCGCCGGCAATTGTACCTCCACACAGCTTAGTTATCAACGAGGCGGCGCGGTACAAGGCATAAAGCGTTGCTTCCGGATCGGTTCCGCGCTCAAAACGGAACGAAGAATCGGTTTTCAGGTTGTGGCGTTTTGATGTTCGGCGTACCCAAACGGCATCGAATGTAGCCGACTCCAGAAAAATCTCGGTTGTTTCGGCGCTCACACCGGAGTTCAGGCCTCCGTAAATGCCGGCCATGCACAAAGGTCCCTCGGCATCGCAAATCATCAGGTCGCTGGGTTCCAGGGCCAGCGTTTGCCCATCGAGTGTGGTAAATGGAGTTCCGCTTTCGCAGCTTCGCACAACAATTTTCCCACCTCGTATTTTCCCATGGTCAAAGGCATGCAAGGGCTGCCCGGTTTCGTGAAGCACAAAATTGGTCACATCAACCACCGCATTTATCGGGCGGAGGCCAATGCTCAACAACAGATTCTTCATCCAATCGGGGCTTTCGCCCACCTTTACACCCGAAATCCGCAGGCTCGAATACCGCTTCAGTGCCTGAGGCTCCTCAACAACAACGGGTGTGTCATGTTTTTCCGCTATCGCGGGGATGACCACCTCTTCCCGCAGGAGTTCCACCTCTGGCCGGTTATACAACACCGCAGCAAGGTCGCGCGCGGTACCAAAATGTGAGGCTGCATCAATGTGGTTCGGCGTCAGCCCAATTTCAAAAACAGTATCGGTTGTCATGCCCAGCACTTCGGCTGCCGGTACTCCAACGGGCGTAGCTTCGGGCAACACTAATATCCCTGCATGGCTTTCACCAATTCCCAGTTCGTCTTCGGCGCAAATCATACCCTGCGAGCGCTCCCCCCGGATTTTGCTCTCCTTAATCAACAAGGGCTCATGCCCCGTAGGATACAAGGTGGTTCCTACTGTAGCCACCAACACTTTCTGCCCGGCAGCCACATTGGGAGCTCCACACACAATATCGAGGGGCTCTGCCAATCCAACATCCACCTTGGTTAACTTCAAACGGTCGGCGTTGGGGTGCTGAATGCAATCCAAGACCAAGCCGGTAACCACTCCTTTTAGGCCTCCTTTCACCGACTCAAACGGCGCCCAGCCTTCCACCTCCAAGCCACAGTCGGTAAGGAGTTGAGCGGTTTGTTCGGGTTCGGGAATCGGGCGGATATACCGGCTAAGCCAGGCGTACGAAATTTTCATGCGAGGGTGTTCTGAGGCCGCAAAGATAAGCGTAGCACTGTGCTCAGTATCTCAGCCAACGAAACATTTCGCGCCATGTTGGTCGCTTACCATACATCAAAATGCCTGTGCGGTAAATCTTGCCTGCTGCCCAAGTGGTAAAAACAAATCCCAAAATGAGCATGGCGAACGAGAGCAACAGCTCGGTATAATGCACGCCAAACGGAAGGCGAACCATCATAATGATTGGAGAGGTGAATGGTATAATCGACAGCCATTTGGCCATCGTTCCATTCGGATCATTCAGCACCGCCTGAGCCATCACAAAGGCGAATATCAAGGGTGCCGAAACGGGTAACATAAACTGCTGGGTATCCGATTCACTGTCGACCGCTCCACCAATCGCCGCAAACAAAGCTCCATACAAAAGATACCCCCCAAGGAAATAGAACAGAAAAGCCGGAATCATCAAACCCCAGTTAATGCTGTTAACCCGACCAATTACCTCCTGGGTCTCTTTAATTTGGTCAATGTCATCCACGGAAGTGCCGTCCGGACTTTGTTTTAAAATGGTCTCTACATTTTGAGCGCTGAACTTGTCCTTCACTACAGTGGCCATGAAAATGCTGTAAATCGAGCCGGTGAGCACCACCCACAACAAGAACTGCGTAAGGCCAACCAGGGCAATTCCAATAATTTTACCCATCATGAGCTGGAAGGGTTTAACTGAGGAAATGATGACTTCCACGATACGGTTGGTCTTTTCCTCAATCACACCGCGCATCACCTGGGCTCCAAACAGGAAGATGAAGAGGTAAATCAGAATTCCTCCAAACATGCCCAGCACGGTATTCACTTCCACGTCAGATTTGCCTTTCCCATCGAGCGGAATAATTTCAAGAGGCACGTTTACGGTCTTTTTCACATTGTCGACCAAATCCTGATCAACGCCCTGCGATTGCAGCTTGAGCCGCTCCACCTGCTTCTCAATTTGAGTGCGTATAAACAGCTTGGTACTTAGCGAAACCTGTTCGGCAGAATAAAGCTTAATTTGGCGCTGCAGGTGATTCAAGTCGTTGTCTTCGAAGCGTGGAATGTGCACCAGGGCAAAGTATCCGGAGGCTTCGAGCTCTTTCTTTGCCTGATCGATTGGTTTGCGGGTATACACAAACTTAATATTGTCGTTCGGGGTCAGCAAACCATCCACAAGGCCGGCTTCGTCGAGTACCTGAACGGTTTTTACTGAAACATTCACGGAGGCCATCCACACGGGAACAATCATGAGCGCTCCCATAATCAGAGGCCCGAGAATGGTCATGATGATAAATGACTTTTTACGCACGCGGGTGAGGTATTCGCGGCGAATGATTAATCCAATTTTACCCATGGTCTTGCGTGCTTTCTTGTTGAACGGTGCGAATAAATACGTCGCTCATCGAAGGAATGAGCTCTTGAAAGGAGATGAGTTCACAAACCGGCAAAATGGCCTGGAACAAATTGTTGACGGTGTTTCCGCCAAGCAACCTTAGGGTTACCGTACAGTGGTCGCCATCTTGTTTTTTCTCCAAAAGCTCTGCTCCGGCCCACAAGGCATTGGTGAAGGAGATGAGATTTCCGGTGAATTCAAGGCGGTAAGTGTGGGTTCGGTATTGCTTACGAATGTCGATCAGCTTGCCGTCGAGTATCTTCTTGCTTTTGTTGATGAGCGCAATGCTGTCGCAGAGCTCTTCCACCGTTTCCATGCGGTGAGTCGAGAAGATTACGGTGGCACCTTTGCGGCGAAGCTCGAGCACTTCATCGCGAATCAAATTGGCATTCACCGGGTCAAAACCCGTAAAGGGCTCATCGAGAATGAGGAGTTCTGGCTCATGGAGCACCGTTACAATAAACTGTACCTTTTGGGCCATGCCCTTCGAAAGCTCTTCGATTTTCTTATTCCACCAAGCCTGAATCTCAAACTTCTCAAACCAGCCACGCAGCTTCTTTTTGGCCTCTGCTTCGCTCAAGCCTTTGAGCCTTGCCAAGTACATGCATTGCTCGCCCACCTGCATTTTACGGTAAAGGCCTCTCTCTTCAGGCAGATAGCCAATGCGGTTTACATCTTCGGGCTTTAGGGGCTTGCCATCAAAAAAGAGCGCTCCGCTGTCGGGTGCTGTAATTTGATTGATGATGCGTATCAGTGAAGTTTTGCCTGCTCCATTGGGGCCAAGCAAACCAAAGATGCTGCCTCGTTCAACGGCCAGGCTAACATCCTGTAAGGCAGCATAAGCTCCATAGTTCTTAAAAACAGAGCGGGCCTCAAAAATCGGGGTTCCGTGCATAGTGTGAAATAAAAACGTCTGTTCGCACCAGTAGGTACAAACAGACGTCAAAGATATTACGCCTTATTGAAAATATTCTTTCATCCTTTCAAAGAAGGACTTTTCCTTTTTACCGGGCTGTGGCTGAAAGTTGGCTGAATTTCGGAGTTTCTCCATCAACACTTTCTCTTCCTGACTCAAATTTTGGGGCGTCCAAACATTGACATCAACCAACAAATCTCCACGGTGATACGAGTTCACCTCTGGCAGCCCCTTCCCGCGGAGACGGTAGACTTTACCCGACTGTGTGCCCGGGTCGATTTTAAACTTCGCCTTACCCTCCAAAGTTGGAATTTCGACGGAAGTTCCCAGAACGGCATCCGCAAAATTGATGTAACAATCGTAGTAGAGATTGTTTCCGTCGCGCTTTAGCTCGGCGTGCTCCAACTCCTCAATGCTCACCAGCAAATCGCCGGGCACACCGCCACGTGGCGCCGCATTTCCTTTACCGGCCACATTCAGCTGCATGCCTTCGCCTACACCGGCTGGAATGTTAATCGAAATCACTTCTTCTTCCCGAACAATGCCATCACCGGCGCAACTTTTACACTTATTGGTGATGGTACGTCCTTCGCCATTGCAGGCCGGACAGGTCGAAGCCGTTTGCATCTGACCCAAGATGGTATTGGTAATCCGGGTAATCCGGCCAGTGCCTTTACAGGTAGAGCATGTTGAGAATGAACTGCCTTTTTCGGCGCCCGTGCCTCCACAGGGTCTGCAGGAAACAAACTTGTTCACCTTGATTTTCTTCTCCACCCCATTGGCAATCTCCTCCAGGCTAAGCTTAACCTTGATTCTGAGGTTTGTACCTTTATTTACGCGACGCCCCTGCTGCTGGCCTCCAAAACCGAAGCCTCCAAAACCGCTGTTGCCGAAGATATCGCCGAACTGACTAAAAATATCATCCATGCTCATGCCGCCGCCAAAGCCTCCGGCTCCGCCACCCGCAGCACCACCCATGCCCTGATGGCCAAAACGGTCGTATCGGGCTTTTTTCTCCGGATTGCTGAGTACTTCGTAAGCCTCGGCAGCCTCCTTGAAATTCTCCTCCGCAGCTTTATCTCCGGGGTTTTTATCGGGGTGATATTTAATGGCCAACTTTCGGTAGGCCTTCTTAATCTCTTGTTCGTCGGCGTTTCTGGAAACTCCCAGTACGTCGTAATAATCTCTTTTTGCCATGCTGTTTCGATCAACTTCCCACTACTACTTTTGCGTAGCGGATTACTTTACCGTTGAGGGCATACCCTTTTTCCACCTGGTCAATAACTTTGCCCTTCAGACTTTCGTCGGGTGCCGGAATTTGGGTAATCGCTTCGTGAATTTCTGCGTCGAACACCTGACCGGTGGCATCCATTTCTTCTAAACCACGGGCAACCAGAATTCCCTTCATTTTGGCATGCACCAATTGGAGGCCTTCCCGCAACGATTCTACGGTTGCTCCGGCTAAATCCATCGCCTTGGTGGCACGGTCAAAATCATCCAGAACTGGCAAAAGGGCAGAAAAAATGTCAGCCGCCGCTGTTTTGCTCAATTCAATGCGCTCTTTGGCAACCCGTTTTTTGTAATTGTCAAAGTCGGAGTACAAGCGCAAATACCGGTCGTTAATGTCCTTGTATTTGCTTTCCCAATTGTCTAAGGCTGCAGTTTCTTCCTGCAATTCGGCCGGATTGGGTTGTTCGTCGCTCATCACCGGACCGTCTGTAACGAGGTCTTCGCCGTTGATGTCTTTTTCAGGACTTTCTATATCGCTGGGGTTGGATTGCTTTTCTTCGTTACTCATAGCACGGAAAATACGTTTGATAGGATTCTTCATGAACGCGCGCGGCTAAGCAATCATCCTGCCAGCAGACAGAATTGCGACAGAATGACAGCTATTGGCCATGAAAAAGAAAATGGCCGCTTTCTGAATGAAAACGGCCATTCACGTAGAATACTAAAATTACTTTGCCAGTTGCTTGTCGAGTTCGGCCTCTAAAGCGGCGCCGCGTAAGTTTTTGGCGAGGATTACACCTTCACCATCAATCAGGTAATTCATCGGAATAGAATTCACACCGTAAATGGCGGCAGCCTGAGAACTCCAACCCATTAAATCGCTCACATGGTTCTCCCAAACGAGACCATCTTTCTTGATGGCAGCCAACCAGGCTTCTTTCTTCATGTCGAGAGAAACATTGTAAATGGTAAAGCCCTTGCCTTTCGCGAATTTGGCATTCTGATATTTGTTAAATGCCTTCACCACATTGGGGTTTTCCATGCGGCACGGGCCACACCAGGAAGCCCAGAAATCGAGCAATACTACTTTGCCGCGCAACGACGAGAGCTTAATCTCTTTCCCATCAGGGTTTTTAAAGGCAAGATCGGGCGCTGTGTTGCCTACGTTTAATCCAACTGGTGGTTTTTTGGGACCCTTATCGGTAATTCCATTGAGGGTGGTGGTTGTCAAGGCGATCGCGATTAAGGCGATGAGGCCAAACAAAATACGCTTCATGAATAAAATTTTGGAGTTCGCAATTTACAACAATTATGCCTGCATTAGAAGCGGCGAATTTGGGCGCCGATAGACTTCAACCGGGTGTCGATATTTTGATAGCCCCGGTCGATTTGCTCAATATTATCAATCACCGAAATGCCATCCGCCGATAAGGCGGCAATAAGCAAAGAAACACCTGCCCGAATATCGGGTGATGTCATTTTGATTCCCCGCAGCTTGTACTTTCTATTAATGCCAATAATGGTGGCACGATGCGGATCGCAAAGGATGATCTGCGCGCCCATGTCGATGAGCTTATCGACAAAGAACAAACGCGATTCGAACATTTTTTGATGGATGAGTACCGAACCATTAGCCTGTGTGGCGACCACCAATACGATCGAAAGTAAGTCGGGCGTAAAGCCAGGCCATGGCGCATCGGCAACGGTCAAAATCGAGCCATCGATGTACTTATTAATGGTGTAGCTTTCCTGTTCGGGGATGACAATATCGTCGCCATCGCGGTGGATTTCAATACCCAGGCGTCGGAACACATCCGGAATCATTCCCAAATGGTCGTACCCGGTGTCTTTGATGCGAATATGGCTTTGAGTCATCGCGGCAAGCCCAATGAAGGAGCCAATTTCAATCATGTCGGGCAGCATGCGGTGCTCGCAACCACCCAATTCACGAACGCCCTCAATGCTCAGCAGGTTTGAGCCCACGCCGCTGATTTTGGCGCCCATGCTATTCAGCATTTTACACAACTGCTGAATGTAGGGTTCGCAGGCAGCGTTGAAAATGGTGGTAGTGCCTTTGGCCAAAACTGCCGCCATGATAATATTGGCCGTTCCGGTAACCGATGCCTCATCAAGCAACATGTAGGTTCCGCGGAGCTCCTTCGCCTCGACTTTGTAAAAATTTTCTACGCCATCAAAGTCGAATGTGGCGCCGAGGTTCTGAAAACCAATAAAATGGGTATCTAATCTACGGCGCCCTATTTTGTCACCGCCCGGCTTAGGAATGTAACCACGCCCGAAACGGGCCAGTAAGGGTCCAACAATCATTACCGAACCCCGAAGTGCAGCACCACGGGTTTTGAATTCTTCGGAAATGAGAAAATCTACGTTAACGTCATCGGCCTGAAAGGCCCAGGAACCCTTGCCCAGATTTTCCACTTTCACGCCGAGGGCTCCAAGCAAATCGATGAGTTTGTTGACATCCACAATATCGGGAACATTGTGGATTACGCAACGCTCGGCGGTTAGTAGAACGGCGCAAACAATTTGTAAAGCTTCATTTTTTGCGCCTTGAGGCACCAATTCTCCGTGGAGACGCTTGCCTCCAATAATTTCAAAACGGTTCATGCGATTCAGTAGCTAGTGCCGCCGAATTTACGCTTGAACTTATTCTGTTTTCTGGAGTTCTTACCAAACTTCTTACCCTGCTGTTGTGAATAATTTGCCACCAACACTTCAGTGGCGGCTCCCAATTGTGCGCCCTCAGGCATACTCAGGGCTCCACCGGAGAGCTTTCCAAGGTCTTTTAAAATCGTCTCATCATGCACCGAATCGCGGTTCCATGCGAGGTACGACTTCTTCAGGTGATGGGCAATAGCACTCACCATAGAGTCTTTCAAAGGCCCCTCTTCCATGCCTTTGGCCGTATCGATCATCCGCTCAACCACCTTTCCGTAATGGCGAAACTGGATGTGATTGCTTGGGTAGTTGAGCTTCTCCGGCTTCACATTCAAACTTTCGCGGGTCGGAATGGGGTAAGGAGAATCAACATCCAACTTGAAATCAGACATAATGAATAAGTGATCCCACAACTTGTGGCGAAAATCACTCATATCGCGAAGTTGCGGGTTGAGTTGGCCCATCACTGCAATGATCTGACGGGCCAATTGATTTCGTTCTTCACGGTCTTCGACAGTGCAGGCATGATCAACCATACGCTGAACATGGCGGCCATATTCAGAGATAATCAGCCTCGGACGCTGGGAATTGTATTCCATAAATGTTGCAGAAAAACCCGAAAATGGCCTCTAAGGGCTTAGGGTTGAATAATCTTTAGTTTGGCAAACTTAAGTAATAATTGTTTCTGTCCGGCAGTATCGAATAAAACCGTAGCCTTTTTCTCACCGGATCGGCCATCTACAAAAACCACTTTGCCTTTACCAAATTTCTCGTGAATCACCTCCATGCCGGCTTCCAGACCGCTCAGGTCATCACTCACAAAAGCCTGGCTATTTCCGGCCTGAGCCACCGGAACCATTTTGGGCTGTGGCTTAAACCCTCCGGATGAGCCATTGGACTTTGGGGCAAAGGAGGCTTCCGGTTTTTCACGAGGCTTAAATGCGGGTGCTGCGCCTTGTCGGGGTGAGAAACCTCCAAAGCCAAGGCGCTCCTCCTCAAAATTCATGAAGCCCCGCGACTCTGGAGCAATATCGGGCGGCAGTTGCAATAAACCGGGGTCAATTTCCTGCAGGAATCGACTGGGTTCCGAAAAATCAATTTTACCCCAACGGTAACGGGTGTTGGCATAGGTTAAATACAGGTACTGCTCGGCACGGGTAAGTGCTACGTAGAAAAGTCGACGTTCTTCTTCGAGCTCCTCCCTCGATTGGAGGGCCATCTGCGAAGGGAAAAGGTTCTCCTCCATTCCGACCACAAAAACAGCTTTAAACTCCAAGCCTTTGGCGGCATGAATGGTCATCATCGACACCTTATCGGCGTCTTCTTTGTCGTTTTCATCGGCATCAGTCAGCAAGGCAATATCCTGCATAAATACATCGAGCGTTCGCTCCTGCACCTCGTCTTCGCTTTCAGAAGGGGTATCTACAAACTCCTGTATACCATTGAGCAACTCCTTCACATTGTCGTGGCGAGAAATGCCTTCGGGCGTTTTGTCGTTGCCCAGTTCTTTGAGCAAACCTGAGGAACGGGCAATGTGCATGGCCAATTCATAGGCGTTTGAAGAGACAAGCCCGTGGCGGAAACTCTTAACCATCATCACAAAATCAGAAACCTTTTGAGCTGTAGCTCCGGTAACAGGCCTATACTGCTCAAGGTTGCTGATGACTTCCCACAGCGAAACATTGTTTTGGTCGGCACAAACCACAATTTTTTCGAGGGTCGTTTTGCCAATTCCGCGCATGGGGTAGTTGATGACCCTTCGTAAGGCCTCTTCGTCTAACGGATTGATGGCCAGTCGGAAATAGGCCAGCAGATCTTTGATTTCCTTCCGCTTGTAAAATGAAAGTCCACCAAAAATGCGGTAAGGAATCCCCCGCTTCCTCAATGCCTCTTCCATGGCGCGGCTTTGGGCGTTGGTGCGGTACAATATGGCAATGTCGCGGTTGGCGAGTTGATGTTGCATCCGCAAATCGAAAATCCGGTTTGCTACCTGCTGCCCTTCTTCGTTATCGGAACCAGCGCGCATCAACCTCACCGGCTCGCCTTTTTGATTGTTAGTCCAGACCACCTTCTTGAGCTGGTCGCGGTTGTTTCGGATGACAGAATTGGCGGCCTCCACAATGGTTTGGGTGGAACGGTAGTTTTGTTCGAGCTTAAAAACCTTCAGTTCCGGGTAGTCTTTCTCAAAATTTAAAATGTTCTGGATGTTCGCTCCGCGGAAGGCATAGATACTTTGTGCATCGTCGCCTACCACACAGATGTTTTGATACATCGCAGCAAGCTTCTTTACAATGAGGTATTGTGAAAAATTGGTATCCTGATACTCATCCACCAAAATGTAGCGGAACTTCTGCTGATATTTATAAAGTACCTCAGGAAACTGTTTGAGCAGGATGTTGGTTTTGAAGAGCAGGTCATCAAAATCCATGGCGGAAGCCTTAAACAGTCTTTTGTCGTAGGTTTCGTAGATGAGCCCCAGCTTTGGCTTCCCACTCTGGCGGTCTTCGTCGAGAATTTCTGCGTGGCTGTTGTATTCTCGGGCGGAAATCAAATTGTTTTTGGCTGAGGAGATTCGGCTAAGTACCAGCGAAGGCTTGTAAATCTTGTCGTCGAGTTGAAGTTCGGTGAGAATATTTTTGATGAGCCCTTTGGAATCTTCGGTATCGTAAATGGTAAAGTTTGATGGATAGCCGATTCTTTCGGCCTCGGCTCTGAGTATGCGGGCGAAGATAGAGTGGAAAGTCCCCATCCAGAGATTTCTGGCTTCGGTACCTTCTACCAATCCTGAAATACGCTCTTTCATTTCGCGTGCGGCCTTATTGGTAAAGGTCAGGGCGAGAATATTAAAAGCATCAACCCCTTTACTCAGGAGATTGGCAATTCGAAAGGTGAGCACACGGGTTTTCCCGGATCCGGCTCCGGCAATGATCATAACCGGTCCTTCTGTGGTCTCGGCAGCCTGGCGCTGCACAGGGTTAAGCCCGCTGAGGAAATCATTTTGCATTGGGCAAAATTAAGGAAGCTCGCGGGCTCTGGCTCGGGAATTTTTCAACTAAGCACAATTAAGGGTCGAACAGTTCCTCTACTTTTTGCTTGAGTCGAGACCTGTTTGGTCAAAACAGCGATGTACATTTCAGGCATAACCAGTAGTGAGGCTAAATTTAGGAATGAAGATTCAAAGGCTGATGGCGAGGAAAAACTGGACTGAAAAGGTCATCAGCAATCATAAAATGAGTGATAGCACAAAAGCTGCTGAATGAGCTGCTGGATTCAAAGGCAGATTTTTCACAAATTGCCTGTCCGTGAATCTGAAAATTTTTTCACACTATCAGTTGGTTAATAAAAAGTACTTCATATCTTTGCGCTCCCAAAATTGGGGCGATTACCGCATTTCAAGAAGATAAACAAAACATAATCAAGCAGTAAAGCATGCCTACCATTCAGCAGCTTGTACGTAAAGGCCGCACGCCGAACGCTTCAAAGAGTAAGAGTCCGGCTTTGGATTCTTGTCCACAGCGCCGCGGCGTGTGCACCCGTGTGTACACCACCACACCTAAGAAGCCAAACTCTGCGATGCGCAAAGTGGCTCGTGTTCGTTTGACCAACTCTAAGGAAGTGAACGCCTACATTCCAGGCGAAGGACACAACCTCCAGGAGCACTCTATCGTGTTGATTCGCGGTGGTCGTGTGAAGGATTTGCCAGGTGTGCGTTATCACATCGTGCGCGGTGCGCTTGATACTTCTGGTGTTGAGGGACGTAATCAGCGTCGTTCAAAATACGGAACGAAGCGTCCAAAACCAGGACAACCCGCAGCAACGACCAAAAAGAAAAAATAATTCGTCGATTTCAGCATAGTCAGAATCCATGAGAAAATCCACACCCAAACGCATCCCACGTCTGCCGGATCCACGCTTCGGAGACCCGGTTGTAACCCGTTTCGTAAACAACATGATGTACGATGGCAAGAAAAGTATTGCCTTCGGAATCTTCTACGAAGCTATGGACATCATTACCAAGCGTACCGAAGAAAGCGGTCACGAAGTATGGAAACGCGCCCTGGAAAATGTAAGTCCAACCGTTGAGGTGAAAAGCCGTCGCGTTGGTGGTGCAACATTCCAAATTCCAACAGAAATCCGTCCCGACCGCAAAACAGCGTTGGGTATGAAGTGGCTGATTATGTTTGCCCGCAAGCGTAACGAGAAGTCGATGGCTGCCAAGCTGGCTTCTGAGATTATCGCGGCGAGCAAAAACGAAGGTGCGGCTCACAAGAAGAAAGAAGACACTCACCGTATGGCTGAGGCGAACAAAGCATTCTCACATTTCCGCTTTTAATTCAAAGAATCAACCTCGTCATGAGTCACGATCTTAAATTCACAAGAAATATCGGTATTGCCGCTCACATCGACGCCGGTAAAACCACCACAACCGAGCGTATCCTTTACTACACCGGTGTTAATCACAAAATTGGTGAGGTACACGATGGAGCCGCTACAATGGACTGGATGGTTCAGGAGCAAGAGCGCGGTATCACCATTACCTCAGCAGCTACAACCTGCTTTTGGAATTACAACGGCAACAAATACAAACTTAACATCATCGATACTCCGGGCCACGTTGACTTTACCGTAGAGGTAAACCGTTCACTCCGTGTACTCGATGGTCTGGTGTTCTTGTTCTCTGCTGTGGACGGTGTGGAACCACAGTCGGAAACAAACTGGCGTTTGGCCAATAATTACAACGTAACCCGTATTGGGTTCGTGAACAAAATGGACCGTCAGGGAGCCGACTTCCTTAATGTAGTGAAGCAAGTTCGTGAAGTATTGGGCGGTAATCCACTTCCACTTCAGCTGCCAATTGGTGCTGAAGAGACCTTCAAAGGTGTAGTTGACTTGATCAACTGGCGCGGAATGGTTTGGAATGAGCACGACAAAGGGATGACCTATGAAGTGGTTGAAATTCCTGCCGACATGGTTGAGGAAGCCAAAGAATGGCGTGAAAAACTTCTCGAGGCAGTAGCCGAGTTCGACGAGAACCTGATGGAGAAGTACTTTGAAGATCCAGAATCACTCACAGAGCGTGAAATTCTTACCGCACTTCGCAAAGCGTGTATCGCGAACAAAGTGGTACCGATGGTTTGCGGTTCTTCATTCAAGAATAAAGGTGTTCAAACCATGCTCGACCTGGTGATGGAGCTTATGCCAAGCCCGGTAGACAAGGAAAACATCATTGGAACAAATCCTGATACCGGTGCAGAAGTGGTACGTCGCCCTGATGCGAAAGATCCTTTCACGGCGCTTGCATTTAAGATTGCAACCGATCCATTTGTTGGTCGTCTTTGCTTCTTCCGTGCTTACTCAGGACGCCTCGATGCTGGTTCTTATATATTGAACACCCGCAGCGGTAACAAAGAGCGTATCAGCCGCATTTTCCAAATGCACGCCAATAAGCAAAATGCGATCGAGTACATCGAAGCAGGTGACATTGGAGCAGCTGTAGGTTTTAAAGACATCAAAACCGGAGACACACTCTGCGACGAGAAGAATCCTATCGTCCTTGAGGCGATGCAATTCCCTGAGCCGGTTATCGGTATTGCCATTGAGCCTAAAACTCAGGCAGATGTTGATAAACTGGGCATGGCACTAGGTAAACTG
The DNA here is from genome assembly GCA_947459155.1 of Bacteroidota bacterium. Classification (GTDB taxonomy): domain Bacteria; phylum Bacteroidota; class Bacteroidia; order M30B66; family M30B66; genus CAMCXT01. The sequence continues at coordinate 33,196 of CANHCM010000004.1, forward strand.
GCAGAAGAAGATCCAACCTTCCGCGTTCGTACCGACGAAGAAACAGGCCAAACGATTATTTCTGGAATGGGTGAGCTTCACCTTGAAATCATCATGGACCGTTTGAAGCGTGAATTTAAGGTAGAGTGTAACCAGGGTGCTCCTCAGGTTAACTACAAAGAGGCAATCACCGGTACTGTTAACCACCGCGAGGTGTACAAGAAGCAAACTGGTGGTCGTGGTAAATTTGCAGATATCGTTATCACTATCGGTCCTGCCGATGAAGGAAAAGAAGGTTTACAATTCGTAAACGAAGTAGTGGGTGGTAACATTCCACGTGAATATATTCCATCTGTGGAGAAAGGCTTCAAGGCCGCCATGGCGAATGGTGTTCTTGCCGGTTACACGATGGATAGTATGAAAGTGCGTCTTACCGATGGTTCTTACCACGCGGTTGACTCCGACTCGCTTTCGTTTGAAATTTGTGCCCGTACTGCATTCCGCGAAGCGTTGCCAAAAGCCAACCCAATCCTTCTCGAGCCTATCATGAAGGTGGAAGTGTTGACTCCTGAAGAATACATGGGAGACATCATCGGTGACTTGAACAAGCGTCGTGGGCAGTTGGAAGGCATGGATAGCCGTGCCGGTGCTCAGGTTATTCGCGCCAAAGTTCCACTGAGCGAAATGTTTGGTTACGTAACTACGTTGCGTACCATTTCTTCAGGACGTGCGACATCAACTATGGAACCTTCACACTACGCTGAAGCTCCACGCAACGTTGCTGAAGAAGTTATCGCCAAAGCAAAAGGCAAAGCCGCAAAAGTTTAATCGTTCTTTATACACTCCATGAGTCAGAAAATCCGTATCAAGCTCAAGTCTTACGACTACAACCTTGTTGACAAGTCGGCAGAGAAAATTGTAAAAACAGTGAAAACTACTGGTGCAGTAGTTAGTGGACCTATTCCACTTCCTACAAACAAGAAGATTTACACTGTATTGCGCTCGCCACACGTAAACAAGAAAGCCCGTGAGCAGTTCCAACTATGCTCTTACAAGCGTCTGTTGGACATTTACTCAACCACTTCAAAAACTGTTGACGCGCTCATGAAACTTGAGTTGCCAAGCGGTGTGGAGGTTGAAATTAAAGTGTGACGTCTTTAGACTCACATCTTGAAATCCAAGCATTGAATTTCCTTTTCAATAAAACAAAATGTCAGGTATCATTGGTAAAAAAATCGGAATGACCAGTCTTTACAGTGCCGCTGGGAAGAACATCCCATGCACGGTTATCGAAGCTGGTCCTTGCGTAGTAACGCAAGTAAAAACCGTCGACAAAGACGGTTATAGCGCTGTTCAACTGGCGTTTGACGAAAAGAAGGAGAAACACACCTCTGCAGCCATGAAAGGGCACTTCGGTAAGGCGAACACCACGCCGAAGCGCAAGATTGCAGAGTTCCGTCACTTCGAGGCTGAGAAGCAACTCGGAGAAACAATCACGGTAGAGTTGTTCTCTGAAGGCGAGTTCGTTGACGTAATCGGCACCTCTAAGGGAAAAGGTTTCCAGGGTGTTGTGAAGCGTCACGGATTTAGCGGTGTGGGGATGCAGACCCACGGTCAGCACAATCGTTTACGTGCTCCGGGTTCATTGGGTGCTTCATCTTTCCCATCACGTGTATTCAAGGGAATGCGCATGGCCGGTCAAACCGGTGGCTCCCGCGTTAAAGTTCAGAACCTCGAAGTTCTGAAGGTTATTCCAGAACAGAATCTTATTGTAGTTCAGGGTGCTATTCCCGGACCAAAAGGTTCATACGTAATGCTTGAGAAATAAGATGGAATTAGCAGTCTACAACTCCAACGGTCAAGAGACCGGCCGTAAGGTAAAGCTGAGCAGCGATATCTTCGGTATAGAACCTAACGATCACGCGATTTACCTTGATGTGAAGCAAATCCTTGCGAATCGTCGTCAGGGAACACACAAATCAAAAGAGCGTGCAGAGGTGGCGTATTCCACCAAAAAACTGAAGCGCCAAAAAGGAACCGGCGGAGCCCGTGCAGGTTCAAT
>CANHCM010000005.1 GCA_947459155.1 Bacteroidota bacterium
ATGATTCAAAACAACCTTGGTGCAGTAGCGGCCAGCAAAGGCGACAAGAAGGGCGCTGCCGGATTCTTCGCTTCGGCCGGAAACGGTTCTGAGACCAACTACAACAAAGGAAATCTGGCTGTAGCCAACGGCAAATACAGCGAAGCCGTAAGTAATTATGGTTCTGCATGTTCATTCAATGCGGCTTTGGCGAAACTGCTTGCCGGAAATGCATCAGGAGCTACACAAACACTCGATTGTACTGAGAACCGTGAGAACGGAGAGGCGTATTACCTCCGTGCGGTAATTGCTGCCCGCAGTGGCAATAAAGAAGCCGTAATCAGCAATTTGGGTAAAGCCATTGCTGCGGATGGCAAATTGAAAGGTCGCGCGAAGACCGACAAGGAATTCCGCAAGTTTGCCGCTGAGTTGGCTACGGTGCTCAACTAATCGATTTAGAGATTGTCATGCGAGAGGCGCCCCGGAAGGAAGGCGCCTCTCGCATTTTTGGGGATTTCTGAACTCCGGGTCCGCGCTAAGGTTTGGTGGGTCGTTGAGGCTTGGACCGAGGGTTTGCGCCACCGGGCGAAGCCGGCAGCCCGGGCAGCGGAGCGAACCTGGAAAAAGGCGAAGCACGGGATGCCTGTTGATGAAGCTCCGGCACCACGAAGGATTAAGGCAGGCAGGCGCCCAAAAAAGAATGCTCGAAATACTCCGATTTTAAGGTCGTGCCGAAGGGAGCGCAGAAAGGTGATAGAGGAAGATGCCGGCGCAAACCGAGACGTTGAAGGAGTGTTTGGTGCCGAATTGTGGGATTTCCAGTGCAATATCGGTGTGTGGAAGCACTTCGTCGGAGACTCCGTTTACCTCGTTGCCCAATACCAGTGCGGTTTTTTCGGGTAAGGTTTTGAACTCGTTCAGGAAGATGCTTTCGGTGGTTTGTTCGGCGATGATGATGGTGTACCCTTCTTCTTTGCAGCGTTTTACGGCCTCTTCGACCGCGGCAAAATACAGCCATTCTACGCTGTTTTCGGCTCCCAGTGCCGATTTGTGAATTTCGCGGTTGGGCGGCGTGGCCGAAATGCCGCACAAGTAAATGCGTTCGCACAGGAAAGCATCGGCGGTGCGAAAAATCGAACCGATGTTGTGTAAACTCCTCACATTATCGAGAATAAGGCGTACAGGCCATTTATCGGCTTGTTTGAATTCTTGGGCATCCTTTCGGTTTAGCTCGGTAATGTGTAACTTTCGCATGGCTTTAAGAGCGCCAAAAATACATCCTTCTTCCATTGAAAGCACCGAAGTCATCCACTGCTTCACAGTCGGTTACAGAAACCCCCTTGATGAAGCAATACAATACAATCAAGGCCAAGTACCCCGATGCCATGCTGCTGTTTAGGGTGGGCGATTTTTATGAGACATTCGGTGAAGATGCGGTTAAGGCCTCCCAGATTTTGGGTATCGTGCTTACAAAAAGAGCCAATGGAGCTGCGGCTTCGATTGAATTGGCCGGCTTTCCGCACCATTCGCTGGAGAATTATCTGCCCCGGCTTGTTCGTGCCGGTTTGCGCGTAGCCATTTGTGATCAGCTCGAAGATCCCAAACAGACGAAAACCATTGTGAAGCGTGGTGTAACCGAGCTTGTTACGCCCGGTTTGGCGGGTACCGACAAACTACTTGATCACCGCTCCAATCACTTTTTGGCGGCGGTCTATTACCTGAATAACCGCGCCGGTGTGGCCTTTCTCGACCATTCGACGGGCGAATTTTTAGTGGCTGAAGGCCGGCACGAGTACATCGCAAAACTCATCGGGCAATTTCAGCCGGGTGAGGTGCTTTTTCCCAAACCCCAATCAACGCTCTTTCAGTCGCAGTTTAGTGAGCGATACTTTACTTTCCCGCTCGACGATTGGGTTTTTCAGGAAGATTTTGCCCGCGAACTCCTGCTCAAGCAGTTTAACACGCTCTCGCTGAAGGGTTTTGGTATCGATGAAATGAGCTGTGCCATCATTGCGGCCGGCGCTTGCTTGCATTATTTGCGCGAAACCAATCACGATAAAACGGCTCACCTGACCGCCATTTCGCGGATTGAGGAAGAGCGCTATGTTTGGATGGATGCCTTTACCATCCGCAATCTTGAGCTGTTTCAGAGCAGCCATCCGCAAGGTCTGAGCCTCTTTGATGTAATCAATCAAACCATTACGCCCATGGGTGCGCGAATGCTGCGCCGATGGCTGGCCATGCCCTTGAAAGATTTACGTCCGGTTGAAGAACGTTTAAAGGTGGTAGAGCTTTTTCTCTCTACGCCCGAAATGGCCGATGCCTTGTTGGAGCAACTCAAAACGATTGGCGATTTGGAGCGGGTGATTGCCAAAGTGGCGGTTCAACGCATCCAACCGCGCGAACTGCATGCCTTGAGGCGAGCCCTGGCGGCCATTATCCCTGTGCAGCAAATTTGTAAAGCTTCAGAAAACCGCTTGCTCAACACCTACGGCGAACAGCTGAACCCTTGCATTTCTATTCGTGAGCGCATCGAGCGTGAGATTCAGGCCGATCCGCCGGCTCAGCTTCACAAAGGTGATGTGATTGCGGCTGGTGTAGATGCGGAATTGGACGAATTGCGCGCCATTAAAACCCATGGCAAGGACTATCTCATTGAAATTCAACAACGGGAGGCCGAAAAAACAGGCATCAGCTCGCTGAAAATCGGGTTTAACAATGTTTTTGGGTATTACCTTGAAGTTACCAATGCGCACAAAGAAAAGGTTCCCGCGGAGTGGATTCGCAAGCAGACTTTGGTGAACGCAGAGCGTTACATTACCCTAGAAATCAAGGCTTTTGAGGAGAAAATTCTGGGTGCTGAAGAAAAGATCACCGCCATTGAGGCGAGGCTGTATGCCGATCTGGTTGCGGCCATTGCGGAGTACATTCAACCCATACAGCACAATGCCCAGCTCCTTGCGCAACTCGATTGTTTACTGGGTTTTGCCACACTGAGTGTGGAGCACAACTATTGCCGGCCCGTGGTCGATGAAAGCCTGGTTGTGGACATCCAGGATGGCCGTCACCCGGTAATTGAAAAGCAGCTTAAAGTAGGCGAGCATTACGTGAGCAACAGCCTTGTTCTGGATCCGGCCTCAACGCAAATCATGATGATTACCGGTCCGAATATGTCGGGTAAGTCGGCTCTGCTGCGGCAAACCGCCTTGATTTGCATTTTGGCGCAAATTGGCAGCTATGTTCCGGCTTCGGCAGCGCGCATCGGATTGGTCGATAAAATTTTCACCCGCGTGGGCGCTTCCGATTCCATCTCCACAGGCGAGTCGACGTTCATGGTCGAAATGAACGAGACGGCTTCAATCATGAACAACCTCAGTGAGCGCTCATTGATTTTGTTGGATGAGATTGGCCGCGGCACTTCTACTTACGACGGCTTATCGATTGCCTGGGCATTGGCGGAGTTCCTTCACGAGCAGCCCCTTCACCGCGCCCGCACACTGTTTGCGACGCACTATCACGAGTTGAACGATATGACGGAGCGCTTTCCGCGGATTCGGAATTATCATGTTGCCGTGAAGGAGGTGAACCAGAAGGTACTTTTCCTGCGCACGTTGAAGGAGGGCGGCACCAATCACAGTTTTGGTATACACGTGGCCCGCATGGCGGGGATGCCCATTCGCATTGTAGAAAGGGCAGGGGAGATCTTGAAAGGGCTGGAGAAGCTTCACCGTCAAAACCCTGCGGAGGCGGTATCTGTGCCCGAGGAAGTGAAGAAAGGCATGCAGCTGAGCTTCTTCCAGCTCGACGATCCTGTGTTGGAGCAGATCCGCGAGGAATTGGAAAAGGTCGATATCAATAATCTAACTCCGGTGGAAGCACTTCTTAAATTGCAGGAAATCAAGCGGCTGACAGGTGGGCGTTAATTTTTTATTCGATTTTTTTTGGAGAAATCGATTTTGTTTTACTTTTGCCAACCCAATGCGAAAGTAGCTCAGTTGGTAGAGCACGACCTTGCCAAGGTCGGGGTCGCGAGTTCGAGCCTCGTCTTTCGCTCCAAAAGAAAAGCCACCTCAAACGGGTGGCTTTTTTGTTTTTCAGCTTTAACAATTCAAAGCTCAGAATCTTCGAAAGATTTGCACTCCGGTTTGGGTCATGTTAAGTGTGGCTACACCCAGATCGGGATTTTTGAATAAGTGCTGGTAGAAAAGGCAAAGTCCCCACTTTTTGAGCGTGCTTTGATGCTCGAGTGTTATTCGCAGTTCTCCGTTCCAAAAGAGTTTGCGGTCAAAGGGCATATCCTGCTTGCCTTTGAGTATTCGGGGTTCGGGATCAAACGTATCGCTGTATCGCGTGGTTGTGGTAGTTCGGTAATTTAGCGAAGGCAGGATGCCCAGAGCAGGGCTGATCATGAATTTACCTGCTGAAAAACGGTAACCTGCACCGAGGGCAATTTGCGCATTGTTAATGCTTAAGCGCGAAATATTTACAACATAATTTTTAGGAGCAGTGCTGCTCACCGGTGGAATCAAATAAACACTCACATACGGATTTGCGCCTTTGTCCATCCATTCAATACCGGAATAGAGGAAGAACTTTTTCCCAACATTCCATGTTGCGCCGATTCTAACATGGAATTTCCACGCAGGTTCATATTGATCCACAAGATAAACGGGGAGATCTAATGCTAAGGTGTTTCTCTGAATTCCTCCACCTAAAGTAAATTCCCAAGTTTTTCGATGGGTTTCGGGCTTTTCCTGGGCGAATAAAACTTGAGCTCCCAGCAGTATGCATAACATCAAACGGTAGTGTTTCACTTTCTCTTTTTAGATTGTTGGTTTCGCATCAGGGTTCGGAGCTTCTTCTGTTCTTCTTCCGGCCACCAGGCTTGAAGGTCGAGGTTGACCTTGATCACCTTTACCTTGGCTTTTTGATTGGCCTTGGCCTGGTCTTCCCAAATTTTTACGTGGTCTTTATTGAGCTTTCCTGTCCAAATGGTTTGGTAAATCAATACATAGAAGTCGGCGGGTTCGGGTAGTTGTGCTTTTTGACCATCGAGCATGTAAAAGCGAGTAAAGAGCGCCTGCATCGAGAGGGTGTCGGGCCTTTTGTAGCTCGCTCCTTTTTGCAAATCGGGAATGAACTGAAACAAACCGGCATTGCATGAGGTATCGGTTTGGCGGTATTCGATGTATTTCCCTTCGTGATCGAAAATGGAGGCATCGGGCAAGCCCTGGTTGCGCAGCGTGCTCAAAAATTGGTCGCTCCTAACGCAAACCACGTTGGTTTCGTCTAAGCCCCATTTGCGAAACGACTTTTCAATCGATTCCCGGCTCTCGATGTCGGGCTTTTTAATGCCATACAGTTTCTTAAGAATAGGAGTGCAAGACGAGATAAGTATCAGAATTGCACAACAGATAGTCAAGAGATAACTTGAGCGTAAATTGGCAAGCATGATTAATGGAAGGGTATAAAATGAGAAATTGGCTTCAGTTTTAGAAAAGAAGCCAATTTACAAGAACAATGATTGAACTCAATGGTTCGTAAAAGTACCCGGGACGGGAATCGAACCCGTACAGCCGCAATGGCCACAGGATTTTAAGTCCTGCGTGTCTACCAGTTCCACCACCCGGGCAAAACCGCTGCAAATGTAAAAAAAGCCGCTTAACTCTGAAGTCTCTGCGGGAAAACCCAAAAATTATTTGATTTTTAATTCCATGGCGCGTTGCAACGACTGCTGTAGCTCTTCGTACGGCGCGTAACCATTGCTCAGGGCGATGAGTGTATCGCCGCGATCGAGAATTACCGCCGGGAAACCACGCACACCCCATGATTGTACCATGTCGAACTCCGCATCTACAGCGGGCTGGGCTCCATTCATGGCCTGAATAAACTCCTCTTCCGGAATATCAAATTGCTTCGCCGCATCACGGTAAACCGCCTCTTCGCTGAGGTCGCGCACCTCATTGAACAATTGGTTTTGCAGCCATGAAGCAAAGGCTACGCTCAGTTCGGGCTTGTACTTTCTGAACACCAACAGTGCCCTGGCCGGAATGTTGGAGTCGTTTCGACGGTTGGGGTTGTCTAATGCTTCGAGGTATGCTTTCGAAACCTTCACTCCGGTGTAGGCCTCCAGTTGGGGAACCGCCTTTCGGATATAGGCTGCCGTGGCTTTGTCCATGGGGCCAATCCGCTCGCCGGTAATCAGTCCGCCGCTCAACACCAGAAACGATAACTTCTCTTTGTTTTCCTGGTGAAAACGGTTCATTACTGGACTAAAGCCGTAGCACCAGCCGCAGTAGGCATCGTAGATGTAAATGAGTGTGGGCTTGGTGGTGGTTGATGTGGAATTTTGCATGTTTGAGGAGCTAAAGGCAAATAAGAAAAGGCAGAAAATCCCGCCGGCGAGCAGGATGAGTTTGGTTTTCATGATGGCCTAACAGTGCGGGTGTTTATTTGTTTTGTGGGCTAACCTTTCCTCCGGCCTTGGCTTTATTCGACCGGGCTTTTCTCTTTTCAGGGTCTTCGTGAAAGAAATACTTGAAATCGATGGTTAGGTAAGTTCCGCTGAGCGTAGTGTTTACCGTATTTACCACATCGTTGTTTTGGATATAATCGGCCACAACATCATAAATGGGAACGAAAGGACGATTCAGAGAGGCTCCCAGGTAAAAAAAGCCGCTTTTTGCGCTTCGGTGCTCAAATCCAATATTGGCGATCAGGCTTGGATTAAAAACGAGGCGTCTTCCGCCGATGGCGTACAAAACATCGTTTGCTGTTTGTACATCCGAAGGAAACATGTTGACGCATATTCCGGCCGATACGTTCATGTAAATTGTCTTGGAAAGCCTTACAAACACCAGTTGACTAACCGGAATTTCATAACCGATGACTCTCATCCGCGCTTGCCGCGAAAGGCCTTCATGGGTGCTATTGATGTAAACGTTTCGGCGTATGAAGTTGATTCCAAGTTCGAGCGATAGATTCTTTGTGTAGCCTTTGCGAATGACCATTCCTCCTGAAAATCCGGTGGGTTGTTTAATGGTGTAAGCGAAACTGCTATCGTTGATGGTTACCGGCCCGGTACCAAAGAGGCGCGCACTAAAGATCGGTTTGAGCTGAAAGCCAACAGTTGTTACTCTTTCCTGAGCTTTAGCAGCCGCACACCCACAAATCATTATGCAAAAAAGCAGTTTCCTAAGCATGGTTGAGCAAGTTTAGGATTTCTGGGACAATCTTCCGGCTTGCCCCTCTTTTGGCTTCGATGAAAGCGGCAGCATTTTTTCCGGCTTTTTGTTGTGGATGACTCCCGGTAGCCACTATGATTTGCAGCAATTGAGTTTTTTCAGACACAGAAAATCCACCACCGGCTTTGATCAGAGCGGCTGCTTCGGGGAATTTTTCGTGTTTAGGTCCAAAATACACCGGAATCCCAAACGCTGCCGGTTCGAGTATGTTGTGTAATCCGGTTCGAAAAGCCCCTCCAACCCAAGCTGCATCGGCCATTCCATAAATACGCATTAGCATTCCAATGTTATCGATAATCAACACCGAAGAGAAACTCCCGGGTTCTTTCTTTAGCTTCGAATAGCGTAGGGTAGAGGCCTTCGCATTCTGCTCGATACTTCTGAGATGACCCTCATGTATTTCATGGGGCGCAATAATCAGCGCATGCTCACTGTCCCAGGGAAAAAGTAACTGCTCATCTTCTAACCATGTGCTACCGGCAACCCAGCATTTCCTGTTTCCAATCCAGTGTTTTATTTCGGGGATGGCTTCACTCAGGGCTGCATTTTCAGCGGTTCTGTCGTAGCGCGGGTCTCCACTCAGCACTCCATGCGAAATGCCGATGCTTTGTAACAGGTTTAAATCGTCGGTTTCCTGTACATGTATCCCATCAAATTTGCGTAGAATCTCTTTGGCCCAGCCACCCCAATCTCTGAAGAACAATTGTTTAGGATGGAAGCGACCTGCAATCAGCAAGATGGGTATGCCTCTTTTTTGAAGGCCTTGTAAGAAGTTGAACCAGTATTCGTACTTCACCAAAACCAATAAATCGGGCTGAATGATGCTCAGGAAGGTGTGAACGTTTTTGGGTGTGTCGGCTGGCAGATACACAATCCGATCAGCGAGGGCGTAGTTTTTACGAACTTCGAAACCCGATGGTGAGAAAAAACTTAACAGAATTAAGGTTGTAGGTTCTTCCTTTTTCAGTTGTTCAATAACCGGACGAGCTTGTTCGAATTCTCCTAACGAAGCGCAATGGAACCACACCAGCTTTTGGCCGGGCTGCTTTTGAATGGCCAGTTTTTGAGGCCAATCCTTACGGCCATCCACCCATAGCTTTGCCTTAGGCTTAAAAAATGCCGCGAGGTTTATACCTAACACGTACAGCCGAACGGCAAAGGTGTAGAGGTGCGTCACAGTAAATTAGTAGTAATAAAATTCAGGAGGTACCCGATCATAGAGCGGAATAATCCAACCGGCGCGAATCCAAAGGGCGCCATCGTTTCGTGTGCGGTTGTCGGGGCCTTCCAGGTCGAAGTTCCAGTTTCTGCGATTTTGCGTAAAGGCCAGCGAATAATCGAGTGAAAAGAAAAAATTCAACAGCCGGTTGTTCGACAAGTGAACGTAGCCAATGGACGGGTTAAGTGAGAGTCCGTTACTTAGGCGGTCGTACCCCTTCTTGTACGCGTCGGCAATGGGCGGAATGTCGGCATTGCGCTCAAAGTCGAAACGAATACGGTGTTGCAAAAGTCCTGCACCCATCGTTAGCAGCAAGCCTGAATTTTTATTGGGTTTGCCAAGCGGTACGAGCTTGCCGAAGCGGGCCGTCCATTGCATTCCCCGCATTTGTAACCGAATGTCATACAAAGTGCCATCAGCACCAATAAGGAAATTATCACCTACACTCACCGCCTTGAGCACGGAGTCTTCTTTCACCAAGGAGCCAAACAGGAAGGTGCCATCGACGCCCCAAACCCAATTTTTCTTTGTTTTCCACAGAAAAGACGCTCCGGCAACTCCAAATTCTCCAAAACGCTTTTCAAGGTCCTGCAAAGGCAATCCAACCCCGGCAAAAGGAATAACCATTGGAACCTTTAGCATAGAGTCTCTCACATTTACCTGCGCCATGCACAGGGAGACGAGAAGGGAGAATATTAAAGTAGTGCGGAACTTCATGCGTTGCAAAGATAGAGAAAGCAACCGCGGCATAACACCGGGTACCCATCCTCAAAATATGTATATTCGCGCCAATTTTTTTGGTATGGATAAGATACAGATGGTCGACCTGAAAGCGCAGTATAAGCGCATTAAACATGAGGTTGACCAGGCAATTCAAGAGGTGATAGATACCACAGCCTTCATCAATGGTCCGGCAGTTTCGCGGTTTCAGAAAGAGCTGGAGAATTATCTTTCTGTTAAGCATGTAATTCCGTGTGCCAATGGAACCGACGCTTTGCAGATTGCCATGATGGCACTGGGCTTTAAGCCTGGCGATGAGGTGATTACCGCTTCATTTACTTACGTGGCTACCGCAGAAGTGATCGCTCTTCTGGGACTAAAACCAGTCTTGGTGGATGTAAATCCTGAAACATTTAACATTGATCCTGAGGCGGTAGAGAAAGCCATCACCCCAAAAACAGTAGCCATTGTACCGGTACACTTGTTCGGTCAATGTGCTCCGATGGAGGCTTTACTCGAGATTGCCCAAAAACACAACATCCATTTAATCGAAGATACCGCTCAGGCTATTGGTTCAGAATATCGCTTCTCTGATGGCCGTGTTCAAAAGGCGGGAACCATAGGCACAATTGGAGCCACTTCGTTTTTCCCATCAAAAAACCTCGGTTGCTACGGCGACGGTGGTGCTTTGTTCACCAATAACGATGAACTCGCCGCCAAAGTAAGAATGATTGCCAATCATGGGCAAAGCGTTCGTTACTACCACGACGAGGTTGGCGTGAACTCCAGACTTGATACCATCCAGGCCGCAGTGTTAAGCGTAAAGCTGCGCGAGCTGGATCAGTACGCCGCACGTCGACGCGCCCTGGCCGACGCTTATGATGCGGCATTCGGCCATTCAGGAAAACTCATTACTCCGGCGCGTGCCCCTTTTTCGACGCATGTTTTCCACCAATACACGCTGCAAACACATGGTGTTGATCGCGATGCGATGAAAGCATTTTTGGAAGAACGTGGCGTACCGGCCATGATTTACTATCCGGTGCCCCTTCACATGCAGAAGGCGTACATCGATCCTCGCTACAAAGAAGGCGACTTCCCCGTCACAGAGCAATTGTGCAAAACGGTGATTTCTTTGCCAATGCATACCGAAATGCAAGCTGAGCAACTTCAGCATATCATTCACACTGTTAACCAGTTCCTCAACGCATAATTGTTTATGAAAAATATTGCTGTTGTTGGAACCGGATATGTTGGCCTCGTTACAGGAACTTGTTTGGCCGAAACAGGCAACAATGTAATTTGCGTCGACATCGACACCGAAAAGGTCAACAAGCTCAAAAAAGGGAAAGTAACCATTTATGAGCCTCAACTCGACGTTTACTTTGAGCGGAACATCCGCTTGGGAAGGCTTCATTTTACAACTTCGTTAGAGGAAGCCATCGCACAATCGGAGCTTATCTTCTTAGCGCTTCCCACGCCTCCCGGCGAGGATGGCTCGGCCGACTTATCCTATATTTTAGGTGTAGCCGCGCAGTTAGGTCATTTATTGGTGAACGATTACAAAATCATCATCGATAAAAGCACGGTGCCTGTTGGAACTTCCGAGAAGGTACACAAAGCCATTGCAGCCAATGCCCGCGCCGAGTTTGATGTGGTTTCGAACCCCGAATTCTTGCGCGAAGGCTTTGCGGTTGAAGATTTCATGAAACCCGACCGGGTAGTTATTGGAACCAGTTCTGCCAGAGCTCGCAAGGTGATGGAAGAACTTTACCGTCCCTTTGTTCGTCAGGGCAACCCCATTCTGTTTATGGATGAGCGCTCAGCCGAACTAACGAAGTATGCGGCCAACTCATTCTTGGCCATGAAAATTTCGTTCATGAATGAGATGGCCAATTTATGCGAGTTATTGGGCGCCGATGTCGATCAGGTTCGCATTGGTATTGGCTCCGACGAGCGCATTGGCAAGCGTTTCCTTTTCCCGGGTATCGGTTATGGCGGAAGTTGTTTCCCCAAAGATGTAAAAGCCCTCGTTAAATCGGCCAATGAGGTCAACTTCGATTTCCGGATTCTCAAGTCGGTGATGGACGTGAACGAAGACCAAAAGCGCGTACTTCTGCCTAAGATTGTGAAGTATTTTGGAGGTGATTTAAAGGGACGAAAAATTGCCATTTGGGGATTGGCCTTTAAGCCCGACACTGACGACATCCGCGAAGCGCCTGCCTTGTATATTATCGACGATTTACTGGAAGCCGGGGCTGAGGTCGTTGCTTTTGACCCTGAAGCGATGGGTAACGTCAAGAAAATTTATGGTAACAAGGTGCAGTTTGTACAAGACCAGTATGAAGCCATTAAGCAGGTTGAAGCCCTTGTGATTTGCACGGAATGGGCTACGTTCAGAAATCCTGATTTCGATCGTATGGCCTCAACCATGAAGGAGAAAGCCATATTTGATGGCCGCAATCTTTACAACACCGAGCAAATGAAGAAAGGCGGATTTGCCTATTACAGCATTGGCCGAAAGGCTATAAAGAAAGCCAAATGAAGCACGATATCAGTGGAAAGCGGGTATTGATTACCGGAGCCGCCGGTTTTTTGGGTTCGCACCTTTGCGACAGGTTTATGGCTGAAGGCTGTTACGTGGTTGGTATGGACAACCTGATTACAGGCTCTCTCAGCAATATCGAACACCTGTTTAAAGAGGAGCGCTTCGAGTTTTACCATCACGATGTATCGAAATTCGTGTTTGTACCGGGCGAACTCGATTATATCCTGCATTTTGCCTCGCCGGCAAGTCCAATTGATTACCTGAAAATTCCGATTCAAACCCTCAAGGTGGGCTCTCTTGGAACCCACAATTTGTTAGGCCTTGCGAGGGTTAAGGGAGCCAGAATGCTCATTGCCTCAACCTCAGAGGTGTATGGCGATCCAACGGTGCACCCTCAAAACGAAGATTACTGGGGCAACGTAAATCCCATCGGTCCGCGTGGAGTATACGACGAAGCCAAACGCTTTCAGGAAGCCATCACCATGGCCTACCATACCTTCCATGGTTTAGAAACGCGCATCGTACGCATCTTCAATACCTATGGTCCGCGAATGCGCCTCAACGATGGTCGTGCATTGCCGGCTTTTATGGGTCAAGCACTTCGTGGTGAGGACATTACCGTTTTCGGCGATGGCTCTCAAACACGATCGTTTTGTTATGTAGATGACTTGATCGAAGGCATTTACCGCTTACTGCTTTCAGACTATGCTTTGCCGGTGAACATTGGCAATCCCGATGAAATTACCATTGGTGAGTTTGCCGAGGAGATCATCAAGCTTACCGGAACCGATCAGAAGATCGTGTATAAACCACTTCCACAAGACGACCCCAAACAACGTCAACCCGATATTACCAGAGCTAAAGCCATTTTAGGCTGGGAGCCCAAAGTGGCGCGCGCCGAAGGTATGCGAAAGACTTGGGAATACTTCAAAACACTACCTGAATGGGTCATCACGCCCCGTGAATTTAACTCGAAATAGCATGGATACACCTTTTTTTGTACATCCTACCGCGGTGGTTGATCCGGGTTGTGAAATTGGCGAGGGTACCAAAATTTGGCATTTCTCTCACATTATGCCCAATTGCAAAATTGGAAAGTCTTGCAATATTGGTCAAAACGTAGTGGTTTCGCCTGAGGTTGTATTGGGTAACAATGTTAAAGTGCAGAACAACGTGAGCATTTATACCGGTGTGACCTGCGACGACGACGTTTTTCTCGGGCCCTCAATGGTGTTTACCAATGTGATTAACCCCCGCAGCGCAGTAAACCGCCGCAACGAGTATCTGAAAACCCACGTGGGTAAAGGGGCTTCAATTGGCGCCAATGCGACTATTGTGTGTGGTCACGATATTGGGGCCTTTGCCTTCATTGGTGCGGGCGCCGTGGTTACGAAAACAGTACCTCCGTACGCTTTGGTGGTGGGTAATCCGGCTCGCCAAACGGGATGGATGAGTGAATTTGGACATAAGCTCAAGTTTAACGAAGACGGAGTAGCGGTTTGTCCGGAAAGTCAGGAAAAATACAAGCTCGAGAACAATCGGGTGAGCAAATTGAGCGCATAAGATGCATCAGGGAAAAGTAAAATTTGCCGTTATCGGTGCCGGCCATATTGGGAAACGGCATGCCGAAATGATTCGCCGTAACGACGACGCCGAACTCATAGCCATTGCAGATGTATTGCCGGAAGAACAGCTTGGGCTTAGTGCCTTTGAGGTTCCTTATTTTCAGTCGGCTGAAGCCTTGTTCGCTTCAGGGCTCGATTTCGACGTGGTAAATATCTGTTCTCCAAACGGGGTGCATGCCGCACATTCAATTCTGGCACTCGAAAATCGTAAACATATTGTTTGCGAAAAACCCATGGGCTTGTCGAAAGCCGAGTGTGAGCAAGTGATTTTCAAGGCATTGCAAATGTCGCGTCAGGTGTTTTGCGTAATGCAGAATCGCTATTCTCCGCCATCGGTTTGGATTAAGGAGTTAATCGAAAGCCGCAAGCTTGGCGAGATTTTCATGGTGCAGGTGAATTGCTATTGGAACCGCGACGAACGTTACTACAAAGCCGGAACCTGGAAAGGAAATCAGGAATTAGACGGCGGTACGCTCTTTACGCAATTCTCGCATTTTATCGACATCATGTACTGGTTGTTCGGCGACATCGAAGACATCCAGGGCAAGTTTGCCGATTTTAATCACAACGACCTCACCGATTTCGAAGATTCCGGTTTGGTAACTTTCCGCTTTGTGAACGGTGGCATGGGCTGCCTGAACTACTCTACTTCGGTTTGGAACCAAAATTTAGAAAGCTCCCTCACCATTATTGGGGAAAATGGAAGTGTTAAAATTGGTGGTCAGTACATGAACGAAGTCGAGTACTGTCATGTAAAAGATTACACCATGCCGGTACTTGCGCCATCGAACCCCGCCAACGATTACGGCGCTTATAAGGGTTCAGCGGCCAATCATCACTACATCATACAAAATGTAATTGACACCCTTCGTGGCCGTACCAGTGCTACCACGAATGCGCTGGAGGGATTGAAAGTCGTGGAAATCATTGAACGCATTTACGCATTGAGAAACCTAAATCAACTGAAATGAATTTGTATCAGCAACTCTTGGCAAAGCAGGAAAAACTGGCCGTTGTAGGCCTGGGTTATGTGGGATTGCCTATTGCGCTTGAATTTGCCCGAAACATCAAAGTGGTTGGATTCGACATCAACCAAAAAAGGGTCGAAATGATGCAAAACCGCATAGATCCGAGTGAGGAACTTGAACCAGAGGAATTCGATGGTTGCGACATTGAGTTTACCGCGAATCCTGAGGTATTGCGTCAGGCCCGATTCTACATCATTGCCGTACCAACGCCCATCGACGAGCATAACTTGCCTGATTTAAAGCCATTGATCTCTGCTAGTCGTTCGGTAGGCTCGGTTTTGAAAAAAGGAGATTACGTTGTGTACGAATCTACCGTTTATCCTGGCTGTACCGAAGAAGATTGCATTCCTATTCTGGAAGAGCTTTCCGGCTTGAAGTTCGGCACCGACTTTAAAGTGGGTTACTCACCTGAGCGTATCAACCCGGGCGATAAAGAACACACTTTGCCAAAGATCATCAAGGTAGTAAGTGGCTGCGATCAGGAATCGCTCGACATTATCGCCGATACATATAAAATCGTTGTGAAGGCCGGGGTTCATAAGGCGCCATCCATTAAAGTGGCCGAAGCGGCTAAAATCATCGAAAATACCCAACGCGATTTGAACATCGCCCTGATGAACGAATTGTCGATGATTTTCGGTCAAATGGGAATCAATACTTACGATGTACTCGAAGCGGCCGGAACCAAGTGGAATTTCCTCCGATTTGTTCCCGGTTTGGTTGGCGGGCACTGTATTGGTGTCGATCCGTATTACCTTACTTACAAAGCCAAGGAGCTTGGGCACAATGCGCAGGTAATCCTCGCCGGAAGGTCGGTGAACGACGGTATGGGCGCGTATGTAGCTTCGAAAGTGGTGAAGAAAATGGTTGCAGCCGGCGTCGATATCGCAAAATCAAGAGTATTGGTGATGGGTGCAACATTCAAAGAGAATGTAAGCGACATTCGGAATTCAAAAGTGGCTGATGTAGTTCGGGAATTGAAAGATTTTGGGGTACAGGTGGATGTCATCGACCCGTATGCCGATTCTGAAGAACTCCACCATGAATACGGATTTGGTCTGGCTGAGTCGCCAAACGGAAAATACAACGCCATCATCGTTGCAGTGAATCATAAGGAATACGTTTCGCTGCAGGAAAATGACTTTGCAGGATTGCTTCACGATAATGGCCTGGTTGCCGACCTTAAAGGTGTGTTAAGAGGGCGATTGAATACCATCAAATACTGGAGTCTGTAATGGCAAACCCGGGAAAAGGTACCTTTTTGATTACCGGAGGCTTAGGCTACATCGGTTCACATACTGTTGTGGAGATGCTACAACGGAACTACAACGTGGTGGTGATCGATAACTTGAGCAATTCCAGCGAATTGGTACTCGACCGGATTGCTTCAATCTGTGGCCGAAAGCCCGTTTTTTACCCCATCGATTTGTGCGATAAGCCTGCGCTTGAAGCTGTTTTTGCCAAAGAGAAAGAACTGCAGGCTGTTATTCACTTTGCTGCATTAAAGGCTGTTGGCGAATCGGTTGAAAAGCCTTTGCTGTACTACAAGAACAACCTGATTTCACTCGTCAATCTGATGGATTGCATGATTGAGAATTCGGTGAATAATCTCGTTTTTTCGTCCAGCTGCACGGTTTATGGAGAGCCTGATGTACTTCCTGTTACCGAGAAAAGTCCGGTAAAGCAAGCCATTTCGCCTTATGGAAATACCAAGCAGGTGGGCGAAGAAATTATCCATGACACCACCCAGTCCTCCCAACTGCGCTCTATTGCTTTGCGTTACTTCAACCCGGTTGGAGCCCATTCCAGCGGTAAACTTGGAGAATTGCCATTGGGTAAGCCCAATAATTTGGTGCCACTGATTACCCAAACAGCAGTTGGAATCTTCCCTTTTCTGAGAATTTTTGGCAACGATTATTCAACTCCCGATGGTACCTGCATCCGCGATTACATCCATGTAGAAGATGTTGCCGTTGCGCATGTAATTGCCTGCGAACGTTTACTTTCTGGAAAAGGAGAGAATTACGAGGTTTTTAACATTGGTACGGGAACAGGATATTCTGTGCTGGAAGTCGTTAAAGCTTTTGAAAAAGCCTCAGGTCTCAACTTGCCTATACAAATTGAAGAACGCCGTGCAGGCGATATTGAAAAAGTTTTTGCCGATACCTCCCTTTCAAATCAAATTTTGGGCTGGAAAGCCACAAGGTCGCTCGATGAGATGATGAGCTCAGCCTGGGTTTGGCAACAGTCATTAATTAACAAAGAATAACCATGCACACACGAAAAATACTCGTAACCGGTGGAGCCGGCTTTATCGGTTCTCATGTAGTTCGTCGTTTGGTAAAGGCCTATCCTCAGTATCACATCTACAATTTGGATAAGCTCACCTACGCGGGAAACCTGATGAACTTACTCGATATTGAGCATGCGACAAACTACAGCTTCATCAAAGGCGATATTGTGGATGACGCTTTCGTTACCCGATTGTTTGAAGAGGTGCAGTTTGATGGAGTTATTCACCTGGCCGCTGAGTCGCACGTCGATCGGTCCATCAGCAATCCAACCGAGTTTATTAAAACCAACGTGCTTGGAACCGTTAATCTGTTAAATGCGGCGAAAGCCTCATGGAAAGATGGTTTTGATGGACGCAGGTTTTATCACATTTCAACCGACGAAGTGTATGGTTCTTTAGGCGAAACCGGACTTTTTCACGAAACAACAGCATACGACCCCCGAAGTCCTTATTCTTCCTCCAAAGCCTCAAGCGATCACCTGGTGAGGGCTTACTTTCATACCTACGGTTTGCCGGTGGTCATCTCGAATTGCTCAAACAACTATGGTTCGTTTCAATTCCCTGAAAAGCTAATCCCACTGGCCATCAACAACATTAAAAATAACAAACCTGTTCCGGTTTACGGAAAAGGCGAGAATGTGAGAGATTGGCTTTTTGTGGAGGATCATGCCGCGGCCATCGACCTGATCTTTCATCAAGGTAGAAATGGCGAAACTTACAACATCGGTGGTGCGAACGAATGGAAGAACATCGACCTGATTCACGCGCTGTGTTCAATCATGGACCGCAAACTGAACCGGCAACCCGGAACATCGGCCGGCTTAATTACCTTCGTGAAAGACCGCGCCGGACACGATCACCGTTACGCCATCGACTTTGGTAAGCTCAACCGTGAATTGGGCTGGAAACCATCGCTCCGGTTCGAAGAAGGTTTGGAGAAAACCGTCGATTGGTACCTGGCCAACGAAGAGTGGCTCAAGTCGGTAACCTCCGGGGAATACCAGCATTATTACGAAGACCAATACATAAAGCGTTAACCAACTTTCCATGTACGAACACGTTCGTTTTCACCCTGAAGAAATCGATTTATCGAATTACCGCTTTTTGATTACCGGTGCGGCCGGCTTTATTGGTTCGCACTTGGTTGAGTACCTCTTAAATCATGGTGCGGCACAGGTGGTTGGCGTCGATAATTTATGCGAAGGCCGTGAGTCGAACCTCTCTCACTTTTCAGGCAATCCTGCATTTAAACTGGTGATCGCCGACGTTTGCGATGAAGAGCAAATGAAATCGCTGATGCAAGGGATTGATTTCGTTTCACACCAGGCCGCCCTCGGCTCTGTTCCCCGCTCCATCCAAACACCAACCGCTACCAATAAGGCGAATGTTTCTGGTTTTCTTTCGGTGTTAAATGCCGCACGCGAAGCCCAAGTTCGACGCATGGTTTATGCCTCTTCGTCGAGCGTTTACGGCGACCAACCCACGCTTCCTAAAGTGGAGGAGATAACCGGACGTCTGCTTTCTCCTTACGCCGTTTCGAAAATGGTTAATGAGCTTTACGCCGATGTCTTTCATCGGACCTATAACATGGAAGTGGTCGGTTTAAGATATTTTAACATTTTCGGACCTCGCCAAAAACCCGATGGACCTTACGCAGCCGTGATTCCGCTTTTCATTGATGCCATCCGAAATCAAAAGCCGGTTTACATCAATGGAGATGGATTGCAAACGCGCGATTTTACCTTCGTGGAAAATGCTGTTCAAGCAAATATAAAAGCCTTGTTTTCAAGTGAAAATGGTGTTTGTGGACGGGTATTCAACATCGCTGTGGGTGAACGGGCAACAGTACTTGATATGTACAACAGCCTGCGCGAAATTGCCGGTGCAGGCCTCGATCCAATACACCGCGACAATCGCGAAGGAGACATCCGCGACTCGCTCGCCGATATTTCCGCAGCCCAAAAATTATTGGGCTACAATCCTACCGTAAAGCTAAATGAAGGTCTTCGACGTACATTTGAATCGTTCGTCTAAGCATGAACGATTCTAAATGGGACTTTTCTCACGCTTGTTTAAAACCGAACTGCAACCCGCAAGCCTTGCCGCTTTAGGTACAGATTTGCATTCGCACCTGATTCCGGGAATTGATGATGGTGCTGTTGACCTTCAGGATTCTATACAACTCATCGAAGGGCTCGCAGATTTAGGCTACAAGCGAATCATCACCACACCGCATATTATGAGCGATTTCTACCGGAATACCCCGGAGATTATTCGCAGTGGTTTAAAGCAGGTGAACGAGGAACTTCAACGCCGAAAAATCAATATCACCCTCGAAGCTGCCGCAGAATATTATTGCGACTCGGCCTTCGAACGCACCATCGGCGAACAGGAACTACTCACCATTGGTGGTCGCTTCCTCTTGGTTGAACTTTCGTATCTGAATCCTTCCGACAATTTCGAATCGGTAACCTTTAAACTGCAAATGCGAGGTTTGACGCCCATTTTGGCTCATCCTGAGCGCTACCCTTACTGGTATCATCAGTTCGACAAATACGCCAGCCTCAGAGACAAAGGCATCTGGTTGCAGATTAATCTGGCCAGCCTTACCGGCCACTACGGAACAGGTCCGAAACGCATCGCCGAACGCCTGATCGACGAAGGCCTCGTTGATTTACTTTGTACCGATATCCATAAAATGTCGCACCTCGATGTTTACCGTAAAGCGCTAAAAGAGCCTGCTTTACACCGACTTTTGGATGGCGGAACCCTGCGCAATCAGGAAATTTGATTTCCAGCGTTTCTTGGTTTGGGTAGGATGGCTACCCGCTAAATTCCGCTTACCGTCGACTCCGGTAAAATTTTCTTCACCATTCCTTGTAACACCTTGCCCGGACCACATTCTACAAATTCCTGAATGCCCGAATTGCCCATGGCTAAAACGCTCTGGGTCCAACGCACAGGTGCCGTTAACTGAGCAATCAGGTTTTGCTGGATTTCTTCCGGTTGAATGCTGGGTCGGCCATTTACATTCTGGTAAACAGGGCAGGAGGGAACCGCAAAGTGCGTGTTAGCAATCGCATCCTGAAGCTCAGCCCTTGCCGGTTCCATCAATGGAGAGTGAAATGCGCCTCCAACCGACAGCGGCAAGGCCCGCTTGGCTCCGGCCAGTTTCATTCTTTCGCAGGCGATTTCGATACCTTTCAAGCTTCCCGAAATGACAAGCTGCCCGGGGTTGTTATAGTTGGCTGCCACCACAATTTCTTCCTTGATGTCGGCGCATATCTCTTCAACCTTCGCATCGTCTAGACCAAGAATGGCAGCCATCGTTCCCGGATTTTGTTCACAGGCCTTCTGCATAGCCAAAGCACGCTGATATACCAATTTCAACCCGTCTTCAAACCTCAAACAACCATTGGCTACCAAGGCTGAGAATTCACCCAGTGAATGTCCGGCAACAGCATCGGCCATTAACGCCTCTTGGCACCGAAACAAGATTACCGAGTGGAGAAACACCGCAGGCTGAGTTACTTTGGTTTGCCGCAAATCTTCTTCGGTGCCTTCAAACAAAATATCGGTAATCTTAAATCCCAGAATCGAATTGGCCTCTTCGAAGAGCGTTTTTGCAATGGGATTGGTTTGATACAACTCTTTTCCCATGCCTGGGAATTGAGAACCTTGACCGGGAAAAATTATGGCTTTCATACAGTAATCATCAAAATTTGGGGTCGACAAACATAAGTAAACCACCGCCAAAGTGGTTTGTCCTGCAATTAATTTCAATTCGAACCGTTGTTTGCTTCGCTGCATCAATTATATTTCCCGAGTGAAAAAAGTACACCTGAGTTTTTTCCTGGTTTGCTTCTTGGCAATTCAGGCCTCCGCCCAAATCGGAGGTCAAAACATCTATCGTTTCCTCAATTTACCCAATTCGTCCCGTGTTCTGGCATTGGGAGGTTCTGCCATCTCGCAACGCGACGAAGACGTGGGCATGGCCTACCAGAATCCGGGTTTATTGAACAGTAAAATGGACAACCAGCTCAGCCTGTCATTCTCCGATTATTTTGCCGGAATTAACTATGGCTATGCCGCCTACGGTTTCAATGCCGGCAAGCTCGGAACCATGCATGCCGGTATTCAATATGTCGATTATGGCACCTTCGACCGAGCCGACCATACCGGCGAGATTACCGGAACTTTCACCGCCGGAGAATATTGCCTCACCACTGGAATTGGCCGGCAAATCGATTCGCTCTTTAGTGTTGGACTTAACGTAAAGGCCATCTTCTCCAACCTCGAGCAATACAATTCATTTGGAATGGCGGTAGATTTCGGGGCTTCCTATTTAAGCCGTTCGAAACTGTTTGAGATGGGCCTCGTGCTTAAAAATGTAGGCTACCAGTTTAACACATACACTGCCGATAATCGTGAAAGCCTCCCGCTTGAACTGCAATTCGGCATGTCGGCCCGCCTAAAGCACCTCCCTTTACGGTTCTCTTTTGTCGGGCATAATCTCCAACAACCCGACATCTCATTCCGCGATGCCTCTTTTCCGGAGCAGGAAATTGACCCGCTCACCGGCGACACCATTTTCAATAAGATTTCGCTGGCCAATAAGATATTTCGACATGCCATTTTCGGCGCTGAACTCAACATTTCCAAAGCACTTTCCTTGCGCGTCGGGTACAATTATCAAAGAAGGCAGGAGATGAAAGTGGCCACTCGTTTAGGAACAGTTGGTTTTTCATGGGGAATTGGTGTGAAAATTTACAAATTCGGTCTTGCATATGCGCGCTCGGCTTACCATCTTGCCGGCTCACCAAACCAGATAACGGTCTCTGCCCGCTTGTCTGAGTTTTACCGCAAAAACTAAATGCCGCGCCGAAAGATTACCATTGCAGTAGACGGATATTCATCCTGTGGGAAGAGCACTATCGCCCGCGCCCTGGCATCACGCCTTTCTTATAATTATGTCGACACCGGTGCCATGTACCGGGCGGTAACACTTTACGCCTTAAACAATGGCTTGATTAACGGCCGCACACTCGACGAAGAAGGCCTGATCGACGAATTGGATGCCATCCACATTGAGTTTCACTTTAATCCTGAAACCAAAGTTTCTGAAATCCTGCTTAACGGTGAGAATGTCGAAAACGACATTCGCCAAATGGATGTTAACGACTGGGTAAGCCAGGTGAGCAAAGTGGCCGCCGTGCGGAAAAAGATGGTGAAAATGCAGCAAGACCTGGGAAAGGGAAAAGGCATTGCCATGGATGGCCGCGATATTGGAACAACCGTCTTTCCTGACGCTGAACTCAAGATTTTTATGACGGCCGACCCTGACGTTCGCGCGCTCCGTCGTTTGGCCGAGCTGGAGTCCAAACAAATTCCCGCACACTTCGAGCAAGTGAAGGAAAACCTGCTTCAACGCGACCATGAAGACATGAACCGCAGCGAAAGCCCTCTCCGAAAAGCCGCCGATGCCATCATCATCGACAATACGCACCTCAGCCCCGATGAGCAACTCCAACTGGTCGAACAGTTGGCTCTAAACCTCATTGAAGGAAGAAAAAAGCCTGATTGACAATCATTTGAGAATTAACGCGTTTGATTAACTCATTTCCTTATTTTTGCCCACATGAAAGTGACCATTGATGTCAATTCAGGATTCTGCTTCGGGGTGGTTTTTGCGATTCAGATGGCAGAAGATGAATTGAACAACAGCGGATCTCTTTATTGTCTGGGAGATATCGTCCATAACAATATGGAGATTGAGCGGCTGCAGAAGAAGGGATTGAAAATCATCAATCATGAGGAGTTTGCACAATTGCGCAACACCAAAGTGCTCATCAGGGCGCATGGAGAACCCCCTGAAACCTATCGGATTGCCATCGAAAACAACATCGAACTCATCGATGCATCCTGCCCTGTCGTGCTAAAGCTGCAAAACCGTATACGGAATGGAGTTGAACATCTCGGTGAAGGCCAACTCGTGGTTTACGGTAAACCGGGTCATGCCGAAGTCAACGGATTAGTGGGGCAAACTGAAGGAAAAGCCATCATTGTAGAAACCATCGAGGATCTCGACAAGCTCGATTTCAACCGGCCCATTCAGTTTTTCTCTCAAACTACTCAACCTACTTCCGGTTTTAAGGAGATGCGCGAAGAAATTCAACGCCGCATGAGAGAAGCCGGCACCGGCAATGAACTTGAACTCGAGGCGAACGATACACTCTGTCGTCAGGTCTCCAATCGTGAGCCCCAACTGCGGGAATTCGCCGCTGCGCACTCTGTGATTCTTTTCGTTAGCGGTAAAAAAAGTTCCAACGGTAAAGTATTGTTTGAGGTTTGCAAAGAGGTAAATCCGCGCACTTACTTCATTTCTAATCTTGACGAGGTTCAGCAGGACTGGCTCACGGATGCTGAATCGGTAGGCATTTGCGGAGCTACTTCAACGCCCATGTGGCTGATGGAAGACGTGGCCGAAAAACTCCGTCAACAAGAATCTTACGCTTAGATTTCGCTGCAAAAAGGTGAAACTCGAATTGGGGAACCAGAGTATACCTTTTCCTCAAAGCAGCTATGCGACAATACACTTCTACGCTATCAGTTAAAGCCCTGCGCTGGATTCGAAAAGACCAGGTTTTTCAGATGCTTCCCGCTGATGACGTTATCGAACGTCAGCGCTTTGTGGTATTCAGGCTCTTTTCCTTCACGGCCGTTTTAGTGTGCATTGCGGTTGCCATCAAGATGTTGGTCACGTTAAAGGCCAACTGGTTGCCTTACTGTGTATTGGCTTCCGGAGCTTTCCTTTTGGCCAATTACATGCGCCTCAAACCCGGCGATTCACTCCGGTGGGCATACGTGTCCATGCTCACCGCCTGCCTGGTGTTGCTTCATTTAGTGTCGTACACCAGCGGCGGAATTCGAACCGGAGGTACGTTCTTTCTCATGGCTGTTATCATTTACGCCTTCATGCTTCTCGGGCGCAAAGGCGGTTGGTGGATTACCGCTGCGGCGGGATTGCATATCGGAGTGATTTTTTATTTCAGCTCTTTCACACAGCTTACTTCATTTAGCCTGTTTGATGAGAATATTCAGCTCATCAATGAGGACTTTTTGGTGAACATCTTACTCACCTTCCTGCTCATTTCTGCGCTCAGCAGTTATCTGCAAAGTGGCAGTAACGTTGTTATTCAGCGAATTGTAGAGAATAACCAAAAGCTGGCCGAACAAAACCGACTCTTGGAGGCTCAGAACGCCGCTCTGGAGAAAAAGAACGAGGAGTTGGATAAGTTCGCTTCCGCAGCTGCTCATGATCTGCGTTCACCCCTGCGGGCGATGGCTTCGCTGGTCGATATGGTATTGGAAGATGACCTTCAAATGACCCGGGAAAGCCAGTATAAGCTCGACCTGATTCGCCAAAGAGCGCATCGCATGGACAAGCTGCTGTTGGCCCTTCAGGATTATGCCAGGGCAGGAAGCCGACACCAATCTAAAGGATGGGTAAATCTGGATGCTCTAGTACTTGGACTCAAAATAAAATACCAGCACTCAGAATCGGTGCAGATTCACACCGAAGTTCCTCAAAAGGAAATTCTCACTTACCCCGGACTTTTAGAAAAGGTTCTCGATCTGCTCATCGATAATGCCATCCGATTTAACAATAAAACCCTGAAAATGGTGAGCATTGAAGCTAGGCAGGAAGATGATTTTTTACAGTTTTCAGTGCGCGACAATGGTCCGGGTATTCCAAAAGAGTTCCACCAGAAAGTCTTTGGGATTTTTCAAACCCTGTCTGCACGCGACCAGGTAGATACGAGCGGAGTGGGCTTGTCGATCGCCCGAAAAATCGTGCAGGAGCAAGGTGGGCAAATGCAGTTGTTCTCCGAATCAACAAACGATGGTTGTGAGTTCCGCTTTAGCTGGCCCCTCGTAGAATTACAAAAAGAGGCCCCTGCTCAACGGGCTTAAGGCTTTGAGCGAATGCGTTCGCATTTTATTCTCTCCCGAATTCTGACGCATATCTTTGGAAATGTGTAGATTATTTTTCTACCTTTGCAGCCCTCCGAAAATCGGGGGATGCCGAATTTTACGGTATTGATGTTTAACCATTTAAGCTTGACGTAATGTCAGAAACAAATCAGGATCTTCCGGAAACTACCGTGGAGACTTCTCCGGTAGTAGCGGAGTCCAAACCAACTAAAACCCCAAGTGCAGCCTCAGTGCAGGATTTCGATTGGGATTCGGTTGGAAAAAAATCATCCAGTTACAGTGCTTCAGAGCGTACCCGCCTCGAATCGCTGTACGAAAAATCACTGAGCTCAATCACTGAGCACGAAGTGGTAGACGGTACCATCGTAGCCCTCACCAGCAAAGATGCAGTTGTGAACATTGGCTACAAATCAGATGGTATTGTTCCGCTTTCAGAACTTCGTTACAACCCCGACATCAAAGTGGGTGATCACCTCGAAGTTTACATCGAAAGCAAAGAAGACAAAGGTGGACAGTTGTTGCTTTCTCACAAGAAGGCCCGTTCACTCAAGTCATGGGATCGCGTAAACGACGCCCTCGAGAACGACGAAATCATCAAAGGTTATGTGAAGTGCCGCACCAAAGGCGGTCTTATTGTGGATGTGTTTGGCATCGAAGCCTTCCTTCCAGGTTCACAAATCGATGTGAAGCCTATCCGCGACTACGACGTGTACGTTGGTAAGTCGATGGAATTCAAGGTGGTAAAAATCAACAAGGAGTTCAAAAACGTGGTGGTGTCGCACAAGGCCCTCATCGAAGAAGAACTCGAAGCCCAGAAAACCGAAATCATCTCTAAGCTTGAAAAAGGTCAGGTACTCGAAGGTACCGTTAAAAACATCACTTCGTATGGTGTGTTTATCGACCTTGGCGGCGTAGATGGATTGATTCACATTACCGACCTCAGCTGGGGCCGCATTAACCACCCTGAAGAAATCGTTAAACTCGACGAGAAAATCCAGGTGGTTATCCTCGACTTCGACGAAGGGAAAAAGCGTATCGCTCTGGGTCTGAAGCAACTTACTGCTCATCCTTGGGACAATGTTGACGCTAACCTCAAGGAAGGCGACAAGGTGAAAGGTAAAGTTGTAGTTATTGCCGACTACGGTGCGTTTGTAGAAATTACTCCAGGCTTCGAAGGTTTGGTTCACGTTTCTGAAATGTCATGGTCGCAGCACCTCCGCTCTGCTCAGGACTTCCTGAAAGTGGGCGACGAGGTAGAATGCGTAATCCTTAGCCTCGACCGCGAAGAGCGTAAAATGTCATTGGGTATTAAGCAATTGATGACCGATCCTTGGAGCGACATCGAGATTAAATATCCTGTGAACTCACGCCACAACGCGAAAGTGCGCAACTTCACCAACTTCGGTGTATTTGTTGAGCTCGAAGAAGGTGTTGATGGTCTGATCCACATTTCTGACCTGAGCTGGAGCAAGAAAATCAAGCACCCAAGCGAATTCACCAAGGTAGGTGAGTCAATTGAGGTTGTAGTGCTCGAAATCGACAAAGAAAACCGTCGTTTAAGCCTCGGTCATAAGCAGCTTGAAGAGAATCCATGGGACGTATTCGAAACCATTTTCTCAGAAGGTTCAGTGCACCAGGGAACCATTATCAACATCAACGACAAAGGTGGTGTGGTAACACTTCCTTACGGTGTTGAAGGTTTTGCGCCTACCAAGCACTTGGCTAAAGCCGATGGCACTCAAGCTAAAGCAGAAGAAGCACTCGATTTCAAAGTGATCGAGTTCTCTAAGGAAAACAAGAAAATCATCGTTTCTCACTCACGCACTCATGAGGCTGAAAAAGCCGGAAAAGAGAGCCGCGAAGAGTCAAAAGAAAAAGGAGGCGATGAAACCAAGAAGGCTGTGAAGAAAATCAAGGATAACCTTGAAAAATCAACTCTTGGTGACTTGAGCGTACTCTCCAACCTCAAGAATGAGATGGAGCAGAACGAGAAAAAAGCCGCTACCAAGAAAAAAGACGATAGCGAGGCTTAATTCCTCAATAATCTGATAATCAAAACGTCCCGATCGGTTTTTCCGCTTCGGGACGTTTTTGTTTTTGGCTCAGGCCTCATTGTTTATCTTTGCCTCCCACGATGAGCGCCCAAAGAACCATACTCGACCGCGAAACCTTCCGTTTGATGCTGTCGCGGCTTTGCTTTCAGCTCATCGAAAACCACGACGATTTCAGCAACACGGTCATTGTCGGGCTTCAGCCTCGAGGGGTTCAGCTTAGCAAGCGAATCCATGAGACACTTCGGAAAATTACAGGCTCCGAAATCGCTTATGGTGAATTGGATGTTACTTTTTTTCGCGATGACTTCCGCACCAAACCGCTGATTCCCCAAACCACCCTCATGGAAACGGAAATCGAAGGGAAAAAAGTTGTACTCATTGATGACGTGCTGTTTACTGGACGAAGCGTGAGAGCGGGTATGGATGCTCTTTTACAGTTTGGGCGGCCATCCAGGATTGAGTTGCTTGTGCTTGTTGACCGTCGCTGGAGCCGCGAAATACCCATTGCTCCCGATTACGTTGGCATGACAGTCGACGCCGTCTTCTCAGAAAAAGTGGCCCTGCAGTGGGAAAGTCAGGAAGGTCCTGCTGAAGTGGTTTTGCTCACTAAAAACATCCAGGAATAATGCTCAGTGTAAAACATCTACTTGGGATTAAACACCTGAAAAAGGAAGATGTCGCCCTTATTTTACGAACCGCCGATACTTTTCTGGATGTCATCAACCGGCCCATTAAAAAGGTTCCTTCGCTGCGCGATTTGACCATCGTCAATCTGTTTTTTGAGAATTCAACAAGAACCCGCCTTTCATTCGAATTGGCCGAAAAGCGCCTGTCGGCTGATGTGCTCAATTTTACCGCATCTTCCTCCTCCGTTTCCAAAGGCGAAACCCTGGTTGACACAGTAAACAATATTTTGTCGATGAAAGTCGACATGGTAGTCATGCGTCATCCGCAGGCCGGAGCCGCGCAGTTTTTAGCCAATCGGGTAAACTCTGTTATCGTTAACGCGGGCGATGGAGCACATGAGCACCCAACGCAAGCCCTTTTGGATGCCTTCTCGATACGCCGCAAATTGGGTGATGTTGAAGGCAAAAAAGTGGTGATCGTTGGCGATATTCTCCATTCAAGAGTAGCGCTTTCGAACATCTATTGCCTGCAGCTCTTGGGCGCTGAAGTAGCCGTTTGTGGTCCTCCAACTTTGTTGCCCAAGTACATTTCATCTCTAGGCGTAAAGGTTTTTACCAACCTTGTGGATGCCCTGCAATGGTGCGACGTTGCCAATATGCTGCGAATTCAGCTAGAGCGTCAAGACACACGATATTTCCCTTCGTTGAGAGAATATACCGCACTTTACGGTCTCGATACTTCGCTACTGGATTCACTTCAAAAAGAGATAGTCATCATGCACCCCGGCCCTATAAACCGTGGTATTGAAATATCTTCGGCCATTGCCGATGGTCGAAGCTCCATCATTTTAGATCAGGTCGAAAATGGGGTGGCCGTTCGGATGGCCGTACTCTATTTATTGGCTGGCAGAACTCCTGAAATCTAAGCTTGCGTTTGTACGAACGCCAATTTTCCGTACGTTTGAAAAAAGAATTTGAATATGAATTTCTCCACCGAGAAAACTGAACACTATACCATCTTAAAGGTAACGGCCGACAAGCTCGACAGCACTGTTGCGCCCGATTTGAAAAGCGAACTATTGCTGCTCAACAAAGATGGAGTGCAAAACATTATTCTGGATCTTACCGAAACCCGATACTGCGACTCATCCGGACTTTCTTCTGTGCTGGTGGGAAATCGCCTGTGTAAAAATGGCAATGGCATGCTCATTCTTGCCGGATTGCAGCCCGGCGTGAAAAAGCTGATTACCATTTCGCAACTAGATCCTGTACTCACCATTGTTCCAACCGTTTCTGAGGCCATCGATTATCTGTTTATGGCTTCCATTGAAAAAGACCTGAACGAGAACGATTAACCTAAATTCTGTATGCTCAAATCCATTTTACTCTCAACCGCCGGCCTTTTTCTGTGTGTGCAGATGGCCTCAGCGCAATGCACTCCAAATCCTCAATATGCCGACTCTACGTTCGGTGTATGGCCCGACACGCTCACCAACCTGCCTTGCGCCTTCGGTGATCAATCGACCGGTTACAACGCAGTGATCGACTTAAAAACGCTCACGGATACTTCCGTATCTGTCGATTTACAGGGAAATACCTTTGACATCGAGGCCTACATCGAAAAATTCAGAATTAATGCCGTTGAAGGCTTACCGAGCGGCTTTACCTATATTCCAAACACCAATGAGTGGACGAATACAGGTACTGCGCCCAATTTTTCGGCAGTTCAGGGTTGTGTGAGCATTCTGGCCAATCAGGCTTCGGTGCAGGCCATTCTTGCAGCCAATCCAACCGGCGTCGATATTCCACTGACCGTAATCGTCGATGCGAAAATCAAAAACACCAATAACCCTTTGGCCAACTTTATTCTCTCTGATCGTTGGCTTTCTGAGGTGGAAGGCGTTCCGGGTATTGCCGCAATTCCTGTGACCGGTTACCGCCTTCGCGTTCGCCAAAATCAGGCCGATGGTTGCGGACCTGTATCTATCGGTGTTGAACCACAGTGGGCCATAGGCATGCAGGTTGCACCAAACCCGGTGGTCGATCAAGCCAATTTGATCTTTCAACTTGCTCAACCTGAAACACTCACGCTCCGGATTTTCAACGCTCAAGGACAGATCATCGCCCAAGAACGCGTGCAAGGCATGGCCGGAGAAAATCGTGTTGATTTAGCGCACCTAAATCTCAGTTCAGGTTTGTATATCTACACCTTGGGCAACGGCCGACAAGAAGCCTCCAAAACATTTATTGTGAGCGCCGAATAAAGCTTCAGCGCATCTTGAGAAGCCTGTCCAGTTTCGGACAGGCTTCTTTTTTTCAACCCATTTGACTTCTCGCTGTTTACTTTATCATGCCTGCCGAATTACATATTTTAGGATGTGGAAGTGCCACACCCACGCCAGGGAGAAACCCCACCGCGCAGTTTATTCGGCTTAACCAGACCGATATTCTGATCGATTGTGGGGAAGGCACACAGATTCAAATGTTGAGGTTTAGGATTAAACCGATGAAAATCAGGCATGTGTTTATTTCGCACTTGCATGGCGATCATTATCTGGGTTTGCCCGGACTGATTTCTTCGATGCACCTCATGGGTCGAAAAGAGTCGCTTACTGTTTACGGGCCACCCGAATTGGAAGAAATCCTGAATTTCCAGTTTAGGGTTTCAGAAACACGATTGAACTTTCCCTTGCAATTCGTGCAAACCCAAACCGAGGGTAAACAGTTTCTGGTTGAAACCGGCGGGTTTAAAATCTATTCGTTTCCGCTGAAACACCGAATTCCCTGCACGGGTTTTCTGTTGATGGAAAACACACCAAGGCGCAAACTACGCCCTGAAATGATGAAAGCCTATCAGGTTCCTGTTGAAGCCTTTCGCCAAATTAAAGATGGAGCCGATTATGTGCAAGGCGATGGCACTGTAATTCCCAATTCGCGACTTACTTTTCCGGGTATGAGGCCGGTGAGCTACGCCTATTGTTCCGATACAGCTCCCGATGCGGAGGTACTGAATGTCATCCGCGGAGCGGACTACCTCTACCATGAAGCCACATTTTTACACGAACTACTCGAAAGAGCCGAGGAAACCTACCATACTACGGCACAACAGGCGGGCGAAATAGCCCGTGAAGCCGGCGTGGGAAAACTATTTATTGGACATTATTCTTCTCGCTACCGCGATATTAAACCGCTGCAAGAGGAAGCTTCAGTGCAATTTCAAAATACACTGGCCGTTGAGGATGGTATGGTCATTCATTTGTTGCCTTTTTCAACCGATAATGATTAATAAACAAAAAAATGTTATTAAATTGCAGTGTTGAATGTCTGTACAAACGATAACTAAAGACCGAATTATCCTCGACATTGTTCAGGATAACCCTTTGCTGGCCTCAGTTGTAGACCGCTTTGGAATTCCATTTTCCAAGTGGACGCTCAGCCTCGAGAAAGCCTGCGAAATGGATCATGCCAACATGTCTTTGCTGTTGGAAATGTTAAAAGCGTTTGCCGACAACAACTATTTTCCAAAGGCGGAACTCGAAAAGATGCCCTTGGAGAACATTATCGAGTACCTGATTAAAACACACATCTACTACATTAAATCGCGATTGCCTCGCATTGAGCAGTTTATTGATATTCTGATCGATCATTATGGTCGATTTGATATGCATTTGTATCTGCTTAAGGAGTATTTCGAGGATTACAAGCGCGATATGCTAGCTCACATTTGCATCGAAGAGCGCGATTTGTTTCCTTACGTACTGAAGCTGGTTCGGAACAAAGAAGTAGCATTAAATCCCATTGAACTGTACAATTTGCTCGAACAAAACGCCATTACCCGTTTTGTGAACGAGCATTTTCACGTTGAAGATGAGCTGGGTGAGATTAGGCGTCGGCTCAATAACTATTCAGAAGCGCATAACCATAAAGTACAAATAACAACACTCTTTTATGAGTTACGGCTTTTTGAAATAGATTTGCTGACCCATGGAAAGGTCGAGGATGAAATTCTGATTCCCCGGGCCCGTGAGATTGAAGATTCATTGAAGCGTAACTTGCTGAGAAAAGCAATGCTCAGCTAAAAAGAAAAGTCATGATTAAGAAAACGGTTGAAAAGGCACTGAATGATCAGATTGCCAAAGAAGCAGCTGCATCATTTTTATACCTCGCCTTGGCCTCATGGTGCGACACCAAAGGTTTCGAAGGCTCTGCGGCATTCCTCTATCAACAGTCTGATGAGGAACGCATGCACATGCTCAAATTGTTCCACTTTATCAACAATTCAGGTGGAAATGCCATCGCACCGGAGGTGAAAAAAGTAAATGTGAAGGTGAGCAACCTTGCAGAAGCTTTCCGCCTCGTTTACAAAAGCGAAACTGAAGTTACTCAAAGCGTTAACGAGCTGGTTTTTCTGTGTACACAGGAAAAAGACTACACCACGCTGAACTTCATCCAGTGGTACGTCTCTGAGCAATACGAAGAAGAGGTAATGATGAAATCGATCCTCGACAAGATCGACCTCGTGGGCGACGACGGCAAGGGCTTGTTCATGATTGATCAATACCTGAAGACCGTTCGCAAGGAAGCCGCCGATGCAGAAGCCGGAGGCGAACAGGCTTAGTCCTTTGCCAGTTCTATGATTTCGAGCATGCGCTTGACAGAGGTGTCGGGCGGGATGCTGATTGACTGACTTTGGTTTCTGAACCAGGTAAGCTGGCGTTTGGCGTATCTGCGGGTGTTCTGCTGAATTAAAGCCACCGTCTCGTCGAGCGAATATTTCCCTTCGAAGTAATTAAAAAACTCAGTAAACCCTAAAGTTTGCAGGGCTTTTAAGTGCCTCATTGGGTATAGTTTACGGGCTTCGTCCTCCCAACCCATTGCCATCATCGATTCTGTGCGTTGGTTGATTTGCCGGTAAAGCACTTCACGTTCGGGATTAACCAGCAGTTCTACCACCTTGTATTGTGCTCTTAGTCCTTTTTTTTCGCCCCTGAGCGCTGAAATTGGCTTTCCCGAAACCCTCAGTAGCTCCAAAGCGCGAAGCACCCGGGCTTTGTTTTGAAGGTCGATGGTGGCTGCATGTTCCGGATCGAGGTTTTGCAACTCCGATTGCAGCGCTTCTAAACCCCTTGATTCCAGTTCATCTACCAATGCTTTTCGCAGCAAAGGTGGAATCTCCGGTAGATCATCCATGCCATTCAGCAGCGCGTTGATGTAAAGCCCGGAGCCCCCACATACAATTTGAATCGGATTTTCCTGAGTCAGGTTTTGTAGCAGAACACTAGCCTCCAAAGCGAAAACACCAGCGTTGAAAGTATCGTGAATACTGTGACTACCTACTAAATAATGCGGTGCCCCCTGCAATTGACCGGCAGTTGGAGCCGCACTGCCAATGGGCATCTCCCGGTAAATCTGTCGGCTATCGGCCGAAACAATGCTGGCTCCGGTTTCGCGCGCAAGGCGGATGGCCAAATCGGTTTTTCCCGAACCTGTCGGACCACCAATCACTACAATACAAGGCCGAAGCGATGGCTTAGTCGTAGTCATCGCCACGTCCTCCGTAGCTGCCGTAGCCGCCTCCCCCAAACTCATCATCGTCCTGGCTGCCAAACTCGTCCTCTTCCGAATCATCACCGCCAAATCCGGCGTAGTCTTCGTCTTCCGATTCTGAGGCGCTGCTTCCTGAAGTGTCGATGGTATTGTTGAATTCCTCGGCCAGCTTTGCAATTTCACTGTCAGTCTCCAGTTCAAGGTCGGCGGGAAGCTCGAGTGCATCTACTTCCGCCTCAGCCACCTCTGCATCATCGGCAAGCAATCCATCCTCTTCTTCCTCTTCATCGTCTTGCCCCATTGAGGCCAGCAATGCACTCAAGGCATCGTCGTCTTCCTCCACTTTCGCTTTGGGCTTTCTGCCACGCCCGTCAGGTTCAGTTTTTTCGCGGGTTGGAATGATGAGCGTTTCTTTGTACTGAACCGGAGGAATTCCGCTCGAAGCGGCCAGTTTAGGGTAAGTTACTTTGTATTCGGCGTCGGCCATAAC
>CANHCM010000006.1 GCA_947459155.1 Bacteroidota bacterium
AGATACTTGTAAATGGACATATTTCGCTGAATTTCACCTTCGAAATCTTTCTGAATAGGTCGCTTTTGCTTGAAGAAATACTTGAGTTCAGCTTCAACAATTCCGGCATACCTGGTCATAATCTGATCGGGTTTATCGGTAACTCCCGCACGGTAGTAAGCGTCAGAAAGCTGAATGACAAAGAAGTTGTAAGGCACGTTCTTCTCTGGCAGCACTTCGAAACAACGATCCAGGGCTTTGATGGCCGAATCGCGTTTACCCTCCTCAATGAGGCTACTGGCAAGGCGTTCGAAATTACTGCGCAAATTCATGGTCATCCGCTGGTTGTTTTCGTCCATGTAGATTTCCCGCTTATCGACACCTCCCCACTTGAATTTCTCCATCATGTTCTTGTACATCAAGTCGGTATTCACTCTTCCATAGTCATCGCCCCGACCGCGTGTTTGCGACTTCACCGGCACAAGGCGATAAGCAAGCCCTTCAAGCTGGAAGTATTCCTGCAAGCCAAGGTAACTGTCATCACCCACAGTAATGGCAAAATACACAGGTCGTTTCCAGTTGTTGGTGGCCAACAAGTCGAGAATCATCAATTCGGCCTTCAGCACGTAGTTGCGATCGATTGTAAAATCAACGCTTTTCACAATTTGTGAAGCCATGGAAGGGGGAACCAAGCCGCTCTGAATCACAGCTGCCGAATCTACCGGAATGCTAAACTTATCGGAAGGGAAGTAATCGAAGGAGCGGCCTTCGTATGAAAACTTAAACTCAGGATTGTCGCTCGCCACAAAATCAATCATCTCCTTAATGTTCTGGTGCCCTTGGAGGCCTTTATCCATAATCAGGATTTGCTCTCTTTTTCCTTGACGGTACTTGTCTTGGGTGAACGACAAAGGAACAGCATCCGAATCGTAAGCTTTACGTTTAATCTGATCGATATACCAATCGGTATTCAATAGACTCAAATTCACCACGCGTACATCGGTGCGTATGTTCTCCACCTCCTGAGCGTACCAAAGCGGGAAGGTATCGTTATCACCATTGGTAAACAAGATGGCATTGGGCGCGCAGCTTTCTAAGTAATTGCTGGCATAATCGCGGGCCGTGTAACGGTGCGAACGATCGTGGTCATCCCATCCGCCTTTGGCCATTAGCCCAGGCACAGCAACAAGACAAAGCGCAGTAGCACCAATAGCAACAACAGGCGCTGGAGCAAACTTGCGGAGGAAATCAAAAACAGCTGCAACGCCAAGCCCTATCCAAATTGAAAAGGCATAAAACGAACCGGCAAAACCATAGTCGCGTTCACGAGGCTCGTTGGTGTATTGGTTGAGGAATAGAATGATGGCAATTCCGGTAAAGAAGAAGAAGAGCATCACAACCCAGAAATCTTTGTTGGCTCGATTCATCTGGTAAATGAGACCAATCAAGCCTAAAATAAGCGGTAGAAAATAGAACTGGTTGTTGGCTTTGTTGCCGGCCATGGATGCAGGCATGTCATCCTGAGTGCCCAAACGGCTATCGTCGAAAAAGCCAATTCCGCTTTTCCAGCCGCCTTCCCAGGATGGCTTTCCTTGTCCTTGAACATCGTTTGTTCTTCCAACGAAATTCCAGGCGAAATATCGGAAGTACATGAAGCCCAATTGGTACGTGAAGAAGAACCTTAGGTTTTGGGCAAAAGTGGGTTTCTTCTTGGTGTCTTTAATGTCGGCCCATGATTTATACCCACGAATATGCTGACTTTGACCACTCCACATGCGGGGGAAGAATGTGGAATACTCCGGGTCGTAAACCGGCTCGGCAGTATCTTCAGGCTTGGCCACTACAACATATTTCCCGGTTTTGTAGTCGGGCGCATATACTGGCTTACCTGGCTTATAATCAACCACTTTAGCGTTAAAATACTGACCATAAACTAGCGGACGGGTACCATATTGCTCGCGGTTCAGGTAACTCAACAAAGTGAATACGTTTTCAGGATTGTTTTCATCCATCGGCGTATCGGCAGAGGAGCGGATGACAATCATTCCATAAGTACTGTATCCAATCAACATTACCATGATACACACGGTGGCAAGGTGAGCCAACTCAAAGCTGTTTTTGCGCACCAACATGAGGTAGGCAAGGATACCTCCTACGATGATACCCAGGGCCAAACCGGAAACAAGCAAAACCAGAAGTGCCAAGGAGATGAATGCCGGAACTTCTTTACGCTGGCTGATAAACCGGATGCTCAAAACAATGAGTACAATCAGGGTAACGATGTAAGCGGCGGCACCACTTCCAAAGCCCATTCCGAGGGTGTTGGTGAACAGCAATTCAAATTGTGCTGCGGTACCTACCACTTTGGGAATGAAAGCAAACTGCACAAAGCCAAGCAAAAGCATACCAACGAATGCAGTCAGAAGAACACCGGCGCGGGTAGTTTTGAATCGGCGGAAATAATATATGTATGCAAGTGCCGGAATGGTCAGGAGGTTTAGCAAGTGAATACCGATGGAAAGTCCCATCAGATAAGCAATCAGAACGATATACCGATCGGCATAAGGCTGGTCTGCCACTTCTTCCCACTTGAGCATAGCCCAAAAAACGATGGCTGTAAAGAACGATGAAAGCGCGTAAACCTCACCCTCAACAGCCGAAAACCAAAATGTATCGGAGAAAGTGTAAGCCAAAGCTCCAACAAGTCCGCTTCCGAAAATCGCGATGAGGCTACCTTGACTAAGCTCCTGCCCTTTCGAAGTGAAAATTTTTCGGGCCAAATGGGTGATGGTCCAGAATAAAAACAGGATTGAGCCTGCACTGGCGAGGGCAGAAAGCAGGTTCATCATGTAGGCCACTTTGGTGGTATCGCCCATGGCGAAAAGCGTGGCCACGCGGCCGATGATCATAAACAGAGGGGCTCCCGGAGGGTGGCCAATCTGCAATTTGTAGGCTGTCGCGATAAATTCACCACAATCCCAGAAGCTGGCAGTCGGCTCTACGGTCATCCCATAAGTAAGCAAGGCAATGGTAAAGGTTAGCCAACCGAGGGTATTGTTCAGAAATTTATACGACTTCATAGTATGGGCAAATTCAGATTCGGCGACGAAAATAGGAAACTCAGCGCAATCGACTACAGCGAATGTCTAAAGTTTTCAAAGGATAGTGTTGATAGGTCGTAAGGACTAAAAACAAAAAAGCTCCCTCGGGGGGAGCTTGGTTGTCCGACTAGGGGTCGAACCTAGACTCTTCTGAACCAAAATCAGACGTGTTGCCAGTTACACCATCGGACAGATTAGTGGTGTGCAAAAGTAGTAAAAGACAATAACTCACAAATAGTTTTTCAGAAAAAAATCCCGAAGCGATTGATATGATTGATTTCCAGCAAAATAAATTACTCAATCACCGTAACGGCGCCTCGTTTATTTACCCGGGAGCCATCAGGAAGATCAAACTCTAAGTGGTACACATACACGCCCGAAGGAACATATGCGGAATTGTATTTGCCGTCCCAGGCCTTCTTGGGATCGCTGGTACTGAAAATCTCCTCGCCCCAGCGGTTGAAAACAGCAAAGCGATGGTTTAGAGCAAGGCGCTCGTATAGTCCCTGGGCTTTGAAGCTTGTATTCGGGCCGGCTCCCTGAGGAATAAAGGCGTTGGGAATGTATACGGTTGATTTTTGCTGAAGACACAATACGTTCGACCAGGAGGTGTCGCGCACATTAAAACTATTCCCGGGAAGTTCAATAGCCCTTACC
This sequence comes from Bacteroidota bacterium, assembly GCA_947459155.1. GTDB lineage: Bacteria > Bacteroidota > Bacteroidia > M30B66 > M30B66 > CAMCXT01. The sequence goes on from CANHCM010000006.1 coordinate 3,738, forward strand.
CGATAGCAAATATCGAGTGTGGTATCGAGGGTGTTGATGACGTTATCGTTAAACAGGGTGTCGCTTTCTGAAGTAAACCAAGGGATAAAGCTTCCACCAAAGTCGATCGATCTGAACAAGGTGTACTCCTTAACACCGGCCTCCCACTCGCCGTAGGTATTCCACTTAAGGCGATTCACAAAGCCATCCCCGGCTACGCCGGATAGCAATATGGTTCTGCCCGGATTGCTCACTCCTGAAGGTAGATTGCACTTGTCGATTAACACAAATACATATTCGTAACTGTTTTCAGATGTGTTCACTCCGGCATCCCAAAATTCCAATTCATTGGTGCCTGATGGCAAAGGCAGAAAATCAAGGGTATCGCGCTGTCCCAGAGGCCAAACTGCCCTTACAACACGGTAAAAGGCAATGTCTGAAGCCGTATCAATTAAACATCGGGTGTAGGCTGTACTGTTATCGATTACAGTGGCCCGTCGCAAATAGGAGAAATCGGGGAGATTCTGCACATCGGCTTCAAAACAGATGAGATTGGAAGTACTCGAAAAACCGCCTGAAAGGCTACGGGCGCGGACAAAGAAACAGTATTGCTGATCGGGTTGTAAATTGGAAGAACTGTAGCTCAGCATATTTCCGCCTGTTGTTGCGGTACCCGATAACACATATGGACCATTGTTTACAGATAACCATACTTCATAACTTAAATCGCTTTGTGGATAAGCGTTGTAGCTGTTCCACCGAAGGTCAACCTTACCCAAACAACCCAATAGTTCATATTCAAGATATATAGATGAGTGAACCGGCGAAGCCACGCTTTCCTCATCGCACTCATCCAAAGCCGAAACCGCGAAGGAAACTGAACCATTTTGTGGAAGAAGACCTGATAAAACAGCCTGTAACTCCGTCAGTGGAACCGTATCAATTGCTGTAGTGTCGAAGCCGTTAACCGAGTAAAGAATATAACTCTCCACATCAGGCGAAGGCGAACCTTGCCATGCCAACAAGACTTGATTGTTGAATGGGTTCACGGATACAGAATCCAGAAATGGCGTGTCGGGTGGCTCATCATTGCTGAATGGGCCACCGTTGCGATTCGATCGGGAAATGCAGCCGGAAGCATCGGGAATACTTACCTGATAAAAGATATCCTGCGTGCAGCCGACCATAAAATCGTTGGCCGACAAACCGGGGGTATTCTGCCAAAACGCAGGCGGATCGGGCGAAACATCTTTATCGATGCGATAAGGCAATTGGCTTGTGGGGGGCAAAGGGTTACTTAAGCCATTCCAGTTTAGGTTAATGTTTCCAGCACCTCCATCATCGACCAAAAGATACATGGTTTGCAGCGTGTCGAGTGCCGGAGAAAAAACCAAACCTCCACAGCCTGAGCGGGTGCGAACAAAATAATACACCGATCCTGCATCTGCATTGGCCCCAAGGTGGGTGTAGGTGCTCTGGGCTAAATTGAAAATACTGTCGACCACAGTGAAGGGTCCGTTTGGCCCGGGGCCCGCAAAAATGTGGTAGCTATTAAATTGATTTTCAGGATCGGGAGGTGGAATCCAGGTGAGTTGCACATCGCCGGAAGGCAACACTTCCAAACAGCGAAGGGAAGGAGAACTCGTCACCGGCGGCGCAGTAACCACTATGCTGACTGTAGCAATATTGTACGAAGGGGCCGGGCAAAAGTCATCCTGAAAGGACAAAACAAACGTGTGCGTATTTTGAGTGGCAAAACAATCTTCGTTAATCGCCACGTGATCACAGGTTGTTTGCCAGTTGAAGGACACAGAGCCATTATTGGGTAAAATAACCGGTGGTGCGGGGTTTAATGTAGCGCAAGGCGGATTGCTGCAACCCGTTGTTGATGAAGTAAATCCAGCTCCAAATTGGCCTCCTGAGGCCGTTACTCTTAATGACTGTGCGACTCCGATGGGTAAAAACTCATTATCGGTACCTAAAATGCTGAAGCTCACCAAATCACCGGCCATTACAGTATCGGTAAAGGATGTTTGCAAACCTGTCACTGGACTGATAAACGGCGCAGTAATCACAGGTGGATTATTGGCTCCACAAGCAATAATGACAACCTGCAATTCTCTATAGATTTCAGCCACCAAAAAACCGCATCGGTATGCCGAAACCTTTACAACTGTTACATAGTTGCCGGTCAGATTGGGTGTAAATGCGATTTCTCCGGTTGATTGATTTAAACTTGTTGGTATACCAAATGGATTTAAGGCTGAGAATGGGCTGTTTGCGTAATAATTGAGTGTGTCGGGAGTTGATCCGGCAAATGCAGCTCCATTTAACCAGTCAAGCGGGTACCCAAATTCATAGGAAAGAGAATCTTTATCGGGGTCGAACGCATTGTGGTTGTATGTAAACGGATTTTCGGCGCAAATGATAATTGCCGGTAACTGAGCAAAGACAGGCGATGAATCAAAACATGGGCTGGCAGAATTACCCGGATAGGCATACATAATTGCCCGCAGGGTTATTCCGGTTTCACTTGGGTTTACTACAACGTTATCGATAGCCTGATTCCTGCAACAATCATCGTAAGTAAAAATCCAACCCTGGGCTGGTGGTGTTCCGGGCAAGTTGACCGGATTGGAACGCAGAACAAACTCCTCAACTGCCCCATCTTGCGTTGGGTTGTCACATGAAAAGGTGGGCCCGGATCCATTACATACGGGTGAAATATCGGTTTGAGAGACTAAAGTCAAAGGAATTGCCGAAACGGTTGGATGGTTGTGCACGCGAAGCGCGATGGGGAATTGGAGAGGATTACCCTGACAGTCGCGGTAAATTTTCAGCGTAAAGACGTAGGTTCCGTTACCCTGACAAGCCCATGTGATTTCGCCACCCATGATATGCGTAGCGTCTAAGCTTTGCGCGAAACACAGGCAAAGCAGAAGTAACACATAACCACGTATCGTTCTGAGCATACCGCGTAAATTTAACAAAGTGGAAGAATATATACGTCATTCATCGAACGAATGACTTCGTTTTATAAATTAGCCTGTTACAAGAACCTTGTTCGGATTGCGTATGAGAAAACGGTATACTCTATTAATGGCTTTGATTTTCGCTCTCCTTGGCATAAGCATGCCGGTTGGGGCGCAAACCACCCTCGTGTATTCAGAAGATTTCGAAAATGGCCCCGGAAGTTTTATCCTGAACACCTCCAGTGTTGGAACTCCTGCGGGCCCGAATCAGTGGGTTGTTAATAATCAATATTCGGGAGAAGGTATTTACCCCAATACGACCTCACAGAGTAATACGGTTGGAGGTTCTATCAATTTTGCGCCGTTTAGCAATTATTTGCATATACACGACTCAATAGCAGCGGCTCAGCTCAACGTCTTTAATGCCAATTTTAATCCTTCGGAAGCCTCAGATCGATTTGTAGAAACCGGTAATTTTTGCACACTGGGATTAGACAGCGTTCGAATTGCCTTCTACTTTTTATGTGAGGGCAGCCCCAATGCCTCTGCTCAGTTGTATTTCCAGGCCGATAATGGTCCATGGACAGCCGTTCCGGGTGCTGTGTTTAACAATACCAGCCTTTGGAATTATGCCGAAATATATAATCCTGCGTTTAACAACCGAAATGATATCCGGTTTGGGTTTAGATGGACAAATACAGATAATTCGGGGCCTTCGTCTATGTCAATGGCCATTGATGGTGTTCGTATTGTAGGTGTTTATTCTCCTAATTTATACAATATTCGACTCGAATTGGGAAGTATTACACCCAATCCTGTTTGCAAAGGGGATGGCGTTCTATTGTTTTTCGACAATCCAGTGCCACTGTGCGGAAACGGATTTTACGAAATTCAGCTTTCGAATATGTTTGGTGATTTCACCAATTATTCCTCGTTAGGAATTTATCAGCTTGACAATGAAGATACGAGCATGGCCTTGTTTTCCTTGCCGACTCCTTCGAACTTAAATGCGAGTAATTGCTATCGAATACGTGTGGTTAGGGTTGATATAACGCCAGCAATCATTTCAGATACTTCCATTTGTATCAGTATTATTGATTGCCCCAATCAAGTATTCACGTTACAGCCTGCTGTTCTTTCAAATCCGGCCGATACTGTATGTGTTGGAAGCGTGATTGATGTCCCATTCTATTCTGAAGGAGTATTTGTAAATAATACTTATGTGGCTCAGTTGTCGGATTCAAACGGACTATTTCCTCCAAATCCTAACGTACTGGGCTTTGTTAATGACAATACGACTTATCCTGTAGGTAGCATACCGAGGGGAAATGTACCAGGACTAATCAGGCCGCAAAACCACCCAATTCCACCGGGCTGTAATTATTACATTCGGGTAATCGCAACATCTCCGAATACAATAGGCTCTGTTTACGGTCCATTTTGTATCAGAGAGTGTGATATTGAAACCAACAACAAAGAGGATGTTCAATTTTGCATCACCGATGTAGAAGGCGGAGATACCACATTAACTGTTGAAATCGCACAGTTTGACCCACCAGCAACATACATTGAACCCAACGAATTTCAAATACAATTGCTCGATTTCCAATCGTTTGGAGTTATCAATACCGGCGTTGTAGGTTCAGTTCAAGCGGTGAATGACACCTTGGTAGAATTGAGTATTCCACCTCTACCGCAGCTATTCACCGTTGGATTGATTCCAGGAAATTACTACATGCGTATAGTGGCTACCAATAGTAATCAGCCTTGGGATTTGTCGGGAACCCTGGTGAGATTAACTATTGGGGCTCCAAACCCAAGCCCGCTGGGCATTGGCATTGTAGATCAAAGCACTTTTATTCCGGTGCAGTGGGATAACGACACGACAATATGCCTGAATGATGCTTTATATTTCTATTTATTTCCATTTAATTTTCAGTCGCAATACACTTGGGCGCTGAATACCAATCCGAACTTTTTTGAAGGTGGGCCCTACAATCCGATACTTTTTAACTCACCCGGAAATTACACTTTAACAGTAACAGAAACCAACTTTGGATGTGTTGGACCAGGTTCTTCGCTGGCACAGATTACCGTTAGAACAGGACCAAGTGCATTGATTACAGGGCCGGGACAAATTTGCGAAGGCGATACAGCTACCTACACTGTTCCATTGAATCAAAATACCTATTACGCCTGGGGCAGTAATACCGGAAGTATCGTCGACACTTTGGGTAATCAAGGACAATTTTATTTCCCGAGTTCGGGTACAACGGCAATTACCATTTTTGCGGTAAATGATTGTGGAACGGCCTCCTCTTCCAAAAATATTTTCGTCAGAGAACCGCCTCTGATTGATTTGGGCGCCGATACCAGTTTTTGCAACGAAGCCGAACTGTTGCTCTCGAGTCCAACAGGCCCTAATTTCACCTATACCTGGAATGTGAACGGAGAAGAAGTGAGCAGTGCTCCGCAGTACACGCTGAATACCGATTCTACGGTTACCGTGCTGTTGAGAACAACCAATTTTGGATCTTTGGAATGTGAAAGTTTCGATACACTTAATGTATTTATTGAAACACCTGCGCCTGCAAGTTTTGACACGATAAGCATTTGTGAAGGCGATTTCGCACAATTGGAAGCCGATACCATTGCTGATGCCTACTTATGGAGTACCGGTGATATTTTGCCGGCAATTGCAGTGAGCGATACCGGCTGGTACACTTTGCAACGGGTTTATAATTCAGAGCTTTGTCCAAAAATTGATTCCTTTTATGTGTCCATTAAGCAATGTTTTCAGCCACTTGTTTTGGTCAATGTTTTTTCTCCCAATGGGGATGGCAAAAACGACACATGGATTGCTAAGCAAACCTATAGCTATGAGGAATTCTCGATGGTGATTTACAATCGCTGGGGACAGCTTGTTTACGAATCTATTGATCCGTTTTTTGCCTGGAATGGAAATGATTTAAATGGGAATGCACTTCCTGATGGAACTTATTTTTATGTCGCCCGATTGAAGGATCTCGAAAATACAGATGAGCAAAAAGGGACAATCACACTGATTAGATAAACATTGAAAAATAACTTGTAAAGAGGAGTCGACCGAAGAGCCTTAAATCTCAAAAAAGAAATTCAAACTGTACCAGTAGGAGTGCCGTGTTGATTGATTAAAAAATCCATCAACACGGTAATCTATACCGGTTTCAACTTTAAACTTTCTTCGGGTTTCATACCCAATTAAGGGAACGAAACGGTTTTCCAAATCATAAACTCCTGTCTGTATGCTATTCACAAACTCGTTGCTTCCCTTGAAATAAAATTCACCGGGGTCAACCGATTCTCCACTAAACGGAACTTCTATTGTGAATCGGTATCTGAATCGCAGTTCTAGGTCTTCGATATTGGAAATGGTTTGGTCGGTCATCAATCGATGCGCCATACGATACCCCGATTTCTTTTGCACAAAAGCGTATTGCTGAATAAACCGATGGGCCAACTCGCCTGAACCAAAGCGAAGCAAATACCCACCCCCTACTCTTCCATTCAATCCAATTTTCCGCGCAACCTGCAAAGAGACGTCGGTGAGCAAATAATCATATTCACGATTGGAAACGACGCCATGAATACCATTTTCAAACTGTTGACGGGATTCAATTCGTGAGTTAATCGACCAATCCTTCTTTAGCTTCACATTAAGATTCACAGCAGGAAGGGCACCTACACGATACTCCGGTTGAGCAAGCATTCTTGATGAAGGCAGCAAAACTGAAGCAAACAGCAGACATAAAATGAATTTAGTACTCAAGATGACTGCTGTTTTTAAATACAATTTTGGAAGCTTTATAGCTTTTTATTTGGTCATCAAAAAGATACTCGAATAAATCAATGCTTCCTTTTTGGGTGCACTTCACGATGATCTCATAGTGTCTTTCGAGATTTGTCGCGAGTTGATTGTCAGTAAACAGGCGAATCAACGCACTGTGTGAACCGGAGTACTGAACCTGAAGTTTCTCTACTTTAAACCGAAGGCAGTTTTGTTGAAACACCTGCTCAATCGACTTTCGCAGCGATTCACTCAATTGCTCCCACTCCATATAAACTTCTACATCTTCAATGATTCCATATTTTGAAAACTCAACACTGTATCGTCTTTTATGAAAGGTAAACTTAGCCTCGAAGGAGGTGTCGGCAAGGCTCTCCTCACGGAACCATTTTAATTTACTTTTTCCCGAAATTGAATCCAGAAACTGTTTGGCCTTAGCCGGAACCAAAGAAGCTGGGATTCGACTTTCTCTTTCCCACTTTTCCTGTGCCTTAGCAATGTGCGCAAAGCATAAAAAGCTTAGAAAAAACAAATAAATCAATCTCGCCATCAGAATTTCATGTATTAATGTTGCTTAATTCAATTTATAGCTAAAATAATTATGATTTTTTCTTGTAAATAGAATTCAGATAGGCTGCTTTTATGGGTATTTCCAAAACCACCTCTGATCGATAAGGCATATTTCCTTGAGTAGCCGGATAAAACTCTACTTTTTCCAAAGCAGTTAATAATTGTCTGTCGATGCCAAAGCCAACCTCTGTTATACTTTTAACATTCTGTACTTTACCATCAAAATTCACCTGAAAACCAATCATTGCTGTGGAAACTAAATTGGCCTTTAAAGCCTCTTCAGAGATCTCAAGTTGAGCATATAAAAAACGAAACAAGGAATCTAAACCTTCGGCATAAAAGGCTTCATGATTCTCGATGTCGAAGTTTACATCATAATTCATCCCCTTTTCCAGCTTTTTCTGCTTCAGATCCTTATCATCCGGTTTAAACCCGGTAGAGCTTGGGTTTTGCGCAAAGCATAGAACATGTATGAAAAGAAGTAAAGCGGAGGAAAACAAGGCTTTCATAAAAATTCAGGTATAAAAATTCAGTTGTCTTTTTTACCGCGCACCATCCGTTCAATGCTATCCCACATTTCGTGGGGTATTGCATCAAGATTATTGAATTCTCCGGCTCCTTGAAGCCATTCACCTCCGTCGATGGTTACTACTTCGCCATTTACGTAAGCCGCAAAATCCGACAAAAGATAGGAAGCTAAATTGGCCAATTCCTCATGATTCCCAAACCGGCGCAGAGGAATACGCTGCAATGGATCTAACTTCTTTCCCAGCTCAGCTGGAAACAAACGGCTCCAGGCACCTTCAGTTGGAAATGGTCCGGGGGCAATGGCGTTCGAGCGAATTCCGTACTTCGCCCATTCTACCGCCAAACTGCGCGTTAAGGCCAGAACCCCGGCTTTTGCAATGGCCGATGGAACCACATAACCGGAACCTGTTGATGCGTAGGTTGTTACAATGTTTAAGAAAACCCCATGAATTCCCTCCGCGATCCAGCGTTTCCCAACAGATAAGGTACAGTTGTAGGTTCCTTTCAACACAATATCGGTGATTGTATCAAAGGCTTTGTGGCTGAGGCGTTCGGTTGGACTGATAAAATTCCCAGCAGCATTATTGAGCCATGCATTCACAGGTCCGATAGAACTCCAGGCTTTTTCAATAGCCTTTTCGACCTCATCCACTTTTCGAACATCGCAAACGGCGTAATCAATCTTGCCACTTCCAAGAGAAGATAGTTCAGCACAGGTTTCCTGCAATACTTGCTCTCTTCGAGAAGTAATCAACACATTGGCGCCACAACGCATAAACATGGCGCTCATTGACTTGCCAAGCCCTGTTCCACCTCCCGTTACTACAATGTTCTTTCCAGCGAGTGCATTAGCATTCAGCATTGGAGTAATCATCAGATTGTCGCTCATAATTTTGGCACCGTATTTGAAAATTCAAACCTAGGAAATATCCATCAATTTTTACCTATGATCCGCCTTTTTCAACTTCTGATTCTTCTGTTCATTTTTCCGCTATCCTTCAATTCACAAGCACAAAATGCCGAGCTTACGTTAAGCATGTCGGACAGTAGTTTGTTCACATTTTCACTCGGCGACAAACAATACAGTACTCCCGGAACAGTTGCAGTTATTCAGGATATTCCAGCCGGAACTTACAAACTTAAAGTAGTGAAAAGAATGCGTTTAGGGAATTCGTTAGTAGAAAAACCAGCGTTCGACAATGAAATATATTTAGAGGCAGGCCGACATATAGAAGCTACAATCAATCAATACAATCAATTAATTATTAACGGCAATTCTGCTAAAAATGATGAAAACTCCAACTGGAATAACCGGGGTAGAACGAGGGATTTTCCAACAACCGGTTTTGAAGGCATGGAAGCAGGTCAATTCCATGCGTTTATTGGTAACTTAAGAGATATCCCCAATGAAAGGAAACGTTTTGAAAGTGCCAAAGGAAGAATTAGTCTAAGCACAATAAATTCATTTCAACTGAAGCAAATTATGGAAGAATTTAATGATGAAGACTTTCGCATCAGAATCGCAGTTGAAAGTTATTCCAGAGTTACCGATCCAAGTCTTTTCACTGAGGTGTATTCAGCCTTACGCCATCCATCCAGCATTAGAAGACTCAACAGACAATTAAATCGAATTCAAAATTGATCTAAATCTTCAGATTAATTTTGTGGGCAGAATATCCTTCAGTTTAAATTCAATTTTCACCAGTGTGTTGTGCCATCTGAAGAGGCTTTAACTCTATTAAAAAATAGGGGTTAAGAAAATTAAACACATGAAAAATCAACATCCATACTTTTTGAAAAATAGTGGACGATGATGGTTGAGCAGCTCTCAGAACTGAATCACGACCAATTATGAAATTGATTTCCGAACCCGCTCAAAATATTGCTTCATAGCGGTACGTAAATCAACTCCATGTTGCTCTACATCAGAAAGTATAGTAATTGCAGCAATCACATGGGTTAATTGTTCGCCCTCATCTTCTCCTTCGACCTCGATTTCAGGCTTACGTTCATCGAGCAGTGCTTCTTCTGCAGCTCTTAGCTGTTGTATGGAGTATTGCTCAACGATCTTTCGTATTACCGGAACTTTCATGATTTCAATTCTTCAAGCATTGCCAAAACTGCTTCTTCGCGGGAAGCTGCTTTGCCTTTAACGAATTTGCCATCCTTGAACAAGGCAAAAAATGGCAGATTATCGACACCGGCAGCATGGCGTGCTTGTTCATTCTCCTCTGCATTCACATCAAGAAATTGAATTTCTGCAAAACGGGTATCATCAGATAACCGACGATACTTAGGCGCAATCAATTTACAATTGCCACACCAGTCGGCAAAATACTTAACAATTGTTGGTTTCCCTGAATCGATGAATTGCTGAAAATCAGCGTCTGTAGATGAATGCACAGCCATGATTTATTGTATTGGTTCTTTAAACGAACAAAGGTATCCATAAAAGGTTTCAGAGAAGCTTCTTGGCTTCATTCCAAAACACGTCCATTTCGTCGAGGCTCATAGAGGAAAGTTCTCGTCCACTCTCACGCGCCTTGTTTTCTAAATGTTGAAAGCGTTTGATGAATTTAAGATTTGTTTTCTCCAAGGCATCTTCAGGATTGATTCCTCGAAAACGGGCATAATTGATTAAAGAGAAGAGTAAATCGCCGAACTCTGCCTCTTCTTTTTCCCGATTGTTTTGGGCGGCTTCTGCCCTGAACTCGTCCAACTCTTCGTTCACTTTCTCCCAAACCTGCTCCTCTTTCTCCCAATCGAAACCAACTCCGCGGGCTTTTTCTTGAATTCGAACGGCCTTTATCATGGCAGGCAATGAAACAGGAACACCCGACAAAACAGAGCTGTTGCCCTCTTTCAACTTCAGCTTTTCCCAATTTTCTTTCACCTCTTGCTCATCTTTCACCGTAACATCGCCATAAATATGTGGGTGACGAGCGATGAGTTTATCGCAAAGCCTATGAATTACAGTACTGATGTCGAAATCGCCGGTTTCTGATCCAATACGGGCATAAAACACAATGTGTAATAAGACATCACCCAGTTCCTTTTCAACCTCGGCCAAATTACCTTTTAAAATGGCATCCGACAATTCGTAAAGCTCTTCAATACTTAAGTGCCGCAGCGATTCTAAAGTTTGCTTTTTATCCCAAGGACATTGTGTTCTTAATTCGTCCATGATCGTAATCAAACGCTCAAAGGCTTCTTTTTTGGCTTCCATGGTTGTCATTCGGCAAAATTAAGAATTAATTAAAGGTTGAGGGAACTTGAGGTTGAATGATTATTTTCGTCGGGAAATCCAATGAGGCCTTTGCTGTTCAGATTAATTGCTTTACTTCTTTTTTTCAACGGACTCGTTTTGAAGCCGTTAAATGCGCAACTCTGGGTGTATCCCGGTGCCGTAGGTTTGCGTGGAGGCTATGGTTTTATTATTGCCCACAAAAAAGACATGGACCAATTGGTTACCGGGCATATTCCACAATTTGAAATATCGTGGCGGCGGAACTATTCAGGAAAAAAAGAATGGGAGAAACACCACCGATACCCCAATACGGGCTTTGCGCTCCAATGGGTGAATTTAAATAATCCTAAAACCGGACATGCCATTTCTTTCGTTCCATATGTTGGTTTCCCCATTTTGAAAAATCGGTACATTGATGCGAATTTAAGAGTTGGAACCGGTCTGGGATTACTCACAAAAACCTTCGATTTAACCGAAAACAGAAAGAATAATGTTATATCATCGCGATTAAACGCTGCTGTTGATTTTCTTGTATCGGCCAATTGGAAGGTTTCGAGAAATATTTGGCTGATGACGGGTGTTTCATTTACTCATTACTCCAATGCTGCATTCAAAATACCGAATGCGGGAATCAACATTGCCAGTGCAAATGCCGGCGTAACGGTAAATCTCGGAAGACCGGTAACCGTTGATCACAATCGCTTTCCCGTACTTGTTAAGGATTGGCAATGGCTTGTTTGGACTGGAATATGGCTAAAGGAAACCAATCCTGTAAACGGCTCAAAGTATTTTGCTCAAACCCTTTCACTGAATGTAATGCGACGCTTTTCAATTGGAGGTTTATTTGGTGGCGGAATTGATTTGATGTACGACAGGTCGCTACAAAGAAGAGATCCGGACTTAGAATCGCCCATCCGCGCGGCCCTGACAGGAGCCTATGAAATTCAATTCGGAAAATTGAGCATACCCTTACAACTGGGATTTTATGTTTATGACCCGTTTAAAAAAGACTTATTCATGTATTCGAGAATTGGCTGGAGATACAGAGCTGGAAAAAGATTGGTTTTAAATATGACCCTAAAATCGCATATGGCAGTTGCCGACTATGCAGAGATGGGTTTTGGATATCTCATTCGGTAATAAAGATGCGCTCTATCATTTATTTTATTTTTTTCTTTTTAATTCTTTGCTCTTGCGAAAAAGAACAAATGAATGACTGCATTACTTCGACCGGCATTATTCAAAGAGAAAAAAGAAGCTTAGCTGAATTCGATAGTATAAGACTATTTAGACGATTGAATCTTGTGCTTATTCAAGACACTGCGAATTTCATCGAAATTGAAGCCGGAAAAAATCTCATTGAAAGCATAAAAACTGAGATAAATAATGGAATACTGACCATAGAAAACAAAAACACCTGCAATTGGATGCGCAGTTATTCTAAACCCATTAATATTTATTTACATCATACCAATTTCAAGCGACTGGTTTTGTATGGTTCCAATACCGTAACAACCAAAGGCGCATTAAAATCCGACTCTATTACTGTGGAGTTCAGAGATGCTTCCGGTGATGTTGACCTCACTCTTGAAAACAAATATTTTTTTGGAATTCAGCATACCGGAGCCGGTGATTTGGTGCTCAGAGGAAGTACTGAAGGCCTTGAAATCTACACTGCATCGTTGGGACTCGTAAATACATTGGATTTAAATGCTCGAAATGTACTTGTGAAAAGCCTCAGCGCAGTAGATGCCTATGTGAATGCCAGTGAAAGTCTATATCTGGAAACATTCGCAGCAGGAAGCATATTCTATACTGGAGCTGCACAAAACATCTTCAAAGAAAGTCGTGGCTCGGGAACCATCAGTCGGATTTATTAGTCATCAAACCGCACTAAAAAACACACTCAAAACAAAACAGACCCGGCTGAACCTGAATTTGAGGCTTCGTGCGAAATAAGCCGTAAACACTGGCACCGGTGCCTGTCATTGAAACATAACTTGCTCCTGAATTTCTCAATACGTCTAAGCAATCAGCAATTTCAGGAAATTTCAAAGCTACACCACGTTCAAAGTCATTGATTAATCGCCCCGACCAATGCTCAGGACCATCCAGAAGAACTTCTGCAACTGAGTGCAAGGGCTTTTGAGGTTGTATTACTGCGAAGGCCTCCTTTGTTGAAACGTGCACACCCGGATTTAGCAGAACGAAATGCCATCCACCTAAATTAACAGAATAGGGCTCCAAGACCTCTCCTCTACCCTTTACGAGACAGGGCTCATCAAATAAAAAGTAAGGACAATCACTACCAAGCGATTCGGCCATCCCGCGAAGCGAAACCTGAGAAAATGGTTTGCCCATGAGTTCATTGAGCATTCTCAACATCCAGGTTCCATTGGATGACCCGCCACCAAGGCCTCCGCCCATGGGAATCACTTTGTGGAGATGAACTTTCAGGGCGGGAAGTGCGATTTTCTCAGTGAACAAGCGATGCGCCTTCACAATTAAATTTCCTGACTGATCGCCTGGAATAGGCAATCCGCTGGTGCTGAAAACCAATTCGCCCTCCGGCAAAGCATAATCCGGTATAACTTCCAAAGCGTCGCAGAGAGGAATTGGATAAAACACACTTTCAAGGTTGTGGAAGCCATCGGCCCGCTTTTCAAGGATGTTCAAGCCAAGATTAATCTTTGACGGAGGGAAGGAAATCATACTTTAATTCCTGAATTTGTGTGATTTACGTTATAATCGCACTTGGATTGTGCTCCGAAAAATACGCAGTCCGACCGAATGCTTAACTTGCAGCCCCTAACATAAATTCGATTTATGACCTTTTTGGAATTTGAAAAACCAATCGAAGAACTGTTTACCCAGCTCAGCGAAGCCCGTGAACTCGCCGAAAAAAGCGGTGTTGATATGAGTAAAGCCATCGCGGAGCTGGAAAAAAAAATCCAATCTACACGTAAGGAGATCTACAAGAATCTGAGCCCTTGGCAAAGGGTGCAAGTGAGCCGCCATCCCGACAGGCCATATGCTCTTTCATACATTCAATATTTGACAGATGGCAACTTTCAGGAGCTTCATGGCGATAGAACGGTGAAGGACGACAAAGCGATGGTTGGTGGTTTGGGCTGTATTGATGGCCAATCGGTGATGCTGATCGGCCAACAAAAAGGGATAAACACCAAAATGAGGCAATACCGAAACTTTGGTATGGCCAACCCCGAAGGATACCGTAAAGCACTGAGGTTGATGAAGTTGGCTGAGAAATTCAACATTCCGGTGGTTACCTTTATCGACACGCCGGGTGCTTATCCTGGTTTGGAAGCGGAAGAACGCGGTCAAGGTGAAGCCATTGCCCGCAACTTGTATGAGATGGCCAAGCTTAAGGTACCCATTATTTGTATCATTATTGGGGAAGGTGCCTCGGGAGGAGCCTTGGGAATTGGTATTGGCGACAAGGTTCTGATGCTAGAAAACACCTGGTATTCAGTTATTTCACCGGAAAGTTGTTCGTCGATTTTGTGGCGAAGCTGGGAGTTTAAGGAGAAAGCCTCGACGGTATTAAAGTTGACGGCCGACGATATGATGAAAAACAAGCTCATTGATGGCGTTATTCCTGAACCCATTGGTGGTGCCCATACGAATTACAATGAAATTCTGAAAACCGTTAAGGCTGAAATTCAGAAGCACCTCGCGAAACTGAATAAAATGAAACCCGAAAAACGGATCGAAGAGAGAATCAACAAGTTCTCTTCTATGGGGGCTTACGCGGAAAAATAGAAGGTCACTTGCCCAATCATTGGTTTCGGTTTAAAGAATTCACCATTCATCAGGACCGCTGTGCGATGAAAGTTGGCACAGACGGCGTGCTTATTGGCGCATGGACTCAGGTTGAAAATGCCAATCGGGTTGTTGATTTGGGTGCAGGTACAGGATTAATTTCGTTAATGATTGCTCAGAAAAGTCGGGCGTCGATTACCGCGGTCGAAATTGACGAAGCCTCAGCCAGGCAATGTGAGGAGAATTTTAGAGCATCGCCCTGGTGTGGACGCTTGAAGGTGGTCAATCAAGATGTATTTCAATTTCATGCCACCGAACTTTTTGATGTGGTTGTAAGCAACCCTCCTTACCATGATGAAAACATTCTTTCTCCCAGAAAACAACGTGCTTTAGCAAGAAGTGCAGAAATACCCTTAAAACTTTGGCTTGAAAAAGCCTATTCTTTGTGTCATGAGGATGGCATTTTCACGTGGATTATTCCGGCGCACAAGGAAAATGAAATTCTTCAACAGGCTCGTTTTATTGGTTGGTTTCCCAGTAAAATAACACGAGTAAGGCCCAATGCAACGAAGTCAAACGTTCGGACAATGTTTCAATTTCAAAAGAAAAAAACAGATTTGCTTTTGGATGATCTTACCATTGAAACTGAGCAGAGAGGGTTTTATACAGAAGCCTATCAATCGCTCTGTAAAGACTATTATTTAAAGTTTTAAGGAGACTTACTTTTAAATTCTTGGCTTGATTCAATCTGAGTACGCGGGAATATTCTTATTGATATTCTTGAATAAATGCTTCGATAGCCTGCACAGCAAACTGTCCGGACGGCCCATAAATGGGGTATTCAAAGCTGTGTGTAGCCCATGGTAATTCGAAATAATGCTTAGGGGAGAAATTCGGATTTAAATACATGGCTCTTGACTGATTCACAGGCACAATGGGATCTTTGGTTCCGTGTAATAAAAGCAGTGGTAATTCTATTTTCGTGAATACAGGAGAAGCTTGCCTGTGTTGATTATTTTCTACGTATGCCTTAACCATACGGGGGACATCGGAAATTGAATGCATAGGTTTGGTAAAATCAGAAATAGGATACATTGCAATAACTCCGCTTACCTTGGCTTTTGAGATCGCTGCAGTATTCATGGCCAAAGTGCCACCGGCCGAAGAACCTGCGAAAAATAACGAGGGGCGCTTAAGTGATGGGCTGTAGATAGAATCTAACCAACGGTTTAAATGGCTCAAAAGAACATGAGATGAATTCGGAAATAACGCGTTTGGCTGTAAGGGATATGAAGGAGTAATAACATCAAACCCTTTATTGGCCAACTCTGAAGCTAATCCGCTCATCCACTCCGGCTCACCCTGATAAAAACCACCGCCATGAAGCAATACAATTACTGCCGAAGCCCTGCTCGTGGATGAGGAATAGTACAATGCCCTCAAAGTATCGATACTCAGGTGAATCGGTTTCGAATTGATTGTCGCACTTTGAGCAAAAAGCCATTTGGAAAAAGAAAAACTTCCTTTGTAGGTGATAAATTCCCGTTCAAGCGACTCGGTAAGACGTGCGCTTTGGATGAGAGGTCGACTCAACAAGACAGAAGCGAGCAGGGCCAAAAGAAAAAACAGAAAGCCTCGCTTAAAAACCCGCCATGCGGGCAGGCACATGAGTAATAATGCGGCACACCAAGCCCATCGTCCATTTTCTATGGCTTGAAGGTTATAATAAAACCCCCTTTCAGAGGGCCACTGGTAAATGGTTTGCAGACTGTAACCTAATAAAAGCAAAGCGGCCAGGATCCACAAGAACCCTGGCCACGATTTACGAAACGTTTTACTGATCATTTAACTGTAACTGTCTGACGTGCACCGTTTAAGCCTGCAGCAGGCGGACAGTGGTCGACAATTTCAGGTGTTGTTCCATGCAGGCTTACTTCATAGGTGCCTGCATTTTTGAATGCATAATCAACGCTTGGAGTGGTTGTTACTGTGTCGGTACCATCTCCAAAATTCCAGTGATACAAGCGAACGCCCTCTGAGCAGGCGCCATTGAAGGTTACGCGTGTACCTGCTGTGGGCTCACGATCAGAAACTGAAAAGCAGTAGCGCTCAACGTTTTCTTCACATGAACTGAGCAGTGCGGCGCAGGAGAGGAGTAAGGCCGGCAAAAGGTGTTGCTTTTTCATACGCGGTATTTGATTCAAAATTAAACAATTATTGAGATGTCCAAGACTTAGCAACAATTATTCCTAAATCATCGAAACAATCTACAAGCCTCAACGGCTCTTTGCCATCTTTGGTATGTAGCCCTAGCCCAATCATCCGATTTTAGGGGGGAAAAAGTTTTTTCAACCGCATACAATTCGGCCAGTTCTTCGGGGCCCGTGTACCAATTTGCCGCAAGAGCAGCCATAGCAGCTACTCCTGCAACCGTCGACTCTTTTTGAGCGGGGCGGTCGATTTTCCTTTGCAGGATGTCGGCCTGAAACTGCATTAAAATTTCGTTTTGAGTGGCACCGCCATCCACCCTGAGTGTTCCACTCAAATGGCCAATCTGAAGCTCCATTAAACGGAGAATATCGGCAGTTTGTAAGGCCATCGACTCGAGGGCCGCTCGCATAATTTGAGATTTTGAGGTTCCACGGGTTAGTCCCAAAATGGCCCCACGCGCCTCAGAATCCCAATACGGTGCGCCCAAGCCGGTGAATGCGGGAACAATAACAACACCGCCATTGTCATCACAAGCCGAAGCAAGAGCCTCAGAATCATTTGAATGCACGATAAAATTCAAAGCATCGCGAAACCATTGAATAAGCGAACCCGCGACAAATACGCTACCTTCAAGGGCGTAGTGCGTTCTTCCATTTATCGTCCATGCCACGGTAGAGAGTAAGCCATTCTGCGGCTGTAGGGCTTGTGTGCCCGTGTTGGCAAGAAGAAAACACCCGGTTCCATAGGTTACCTTGGCTTCTCCGGGCCCGAAACAGGTCTGCCCAAACAACGCGGCTTGTTGATCGCCCGCCATAGCAAGAATTGGCAAGGAAAAACCACAAACATCCGAATCAGTTACCGCCAATTCACCAATGCTCTCAACAGGAACAGGAAGCATATCGTGATGAGCTCCAGCCAAGTTGCACAGCGAAGCATCCCATTTCAACCGATGAATATCAAACAACATTGTTCGAGAGGCATTTCCATGGTCGGTCAGATGAGACTTTCCACCACTCAGTTTCCAAACCAGCCATGTATCGACGGTTCCAAAAAGAAGTTCTCCTTGTTCTGCAAGCCGGGGAGCTTCAGGCACATGCTCCAAAATCCAAGCTAATTTGCCGGAAGAAAAATAAGCATCAGGAACTAAACCGGTCTTTTCCCGAAAAAAATCGGCTCCTTTATCATTGGTCCAACGATCAATAATCGTGGCCGATTGACGACTCTGCCAGACTATTGCCGGATAAACAGGATCACCATTTCGCTTCCAGACAACTGTCGTTTCGCGTTGATTGGTAATTCCAATACCCTCAATTTCATCGATTTCAATTGATGCTTTTGAAATACAGTTGTGGATGACCTGAAGCACACTACTAAAAATTTCGTGTGGATTGTGCAGGACGAATCCCGGTTCAGGAAAATATTGTGGAAACTCCTGTTGCGCCATTGCGACTACTTCGAGCTTTCGATTAAACAGCAATGCGCGTGAACTGGTCGTTCCTTGATCGATGGCAAGTATGTATTTCTTCACAGGCACAATTTACAGGAAAATAATTCGAATGAAAACAATTTAAAATACCTTTGCTTCATGAGTCGGATGCTTAAATGTTCGCACTGTGGTGAATGGAACACCACAACCGAAAATCAGAGTCATTGCAATTATTGCGGCACCGAATTCTTTACAATAAGTGCAGCTGAAGAGCAAAGTTTAGCACGAAGAAAAACTGCGGGAGACTTAAAAATTAAAATACAGGAATCTGATAGTCCAGTAGTAGTTTTTTTTAAGCACACATTCAATTTTGTGCAAATGGTTTTTTTGGCCATTGTAAGCTTCATTGTATGGTTCGTAGCAGCGGGTCCTGGATAATCCCATACAAAACCGGTGTTTGGGTAGTGATGTTGTGTATTTACTTAATACACAGATACCTACTCAGACCTACACCATTGGTTTGGGTTGATTCTTACCTTGATGACTTTTTAAGCGTACCGGTGATTTCCGGAATAACACAAACCGCAATGCAGTTCTGGTTTGGACAGAAGTTTAAATTAACCTGGAAGCAGGTTGTATTTATCGCGCTCTACTTAAGTGTAGTGTTTGAATTTATTTTACCCAAGTTTTCTAGTCGTTACACGAATGATTTATGGGACATTCTTGCCTATTTTTCCGGAGCCTTTTGCTTTATTCTAATTCACCGAAAAATCGCAAAATCCAATGCATAAAACACTAATCATTATTGGGGTATTGCTGATTATTCTGGGCCTCATTATTTGGCTTGGTTTCGACTGGACAAAATACATAGGACGATTGCCGGGCGACGTGCGCTTTGAGCGAGAGCATTTTCGCTTTTACTTTCCAATCACAACGATGATAATTTTGAGTATTATTGCCAACCTTGCCTATCGGATTTATCGGTGGCTAAATCAATGAAATACAATGCTATATCTACTCCTCAGTATTTTGGGTTCGGCCGCCATCATGATCGTATTCAAACTTTACGATCGTTTCAAAATTAATACTGCACAAGCCATTGTAGTCAATTACTTTATCGCTGCTGCACTCAGTTTTTTGTTTGATGATAGTGGAATTACGTTCCAAGAAGCACCGAATCAACCCTGGTTTCTGAATGCCATTCTCATGGGGGTTTTATTCATCACTTTATTTAATATCATCGGACTAAGTGCGCAAAAGATTGGTGTTTCAGTGACCACTGTTGCCAATAAAATGTCACTGATCATACCTGTACTTTTTTCTGTCTTCTATTTAGGTGAATCTTCAAACTGGGTAAAGTTCACAGGAATTGGTTTGGCACTGGTGGCCGTAGTTTTAACCTCCATACAAGCTGAAAGAACAGATGTTGACACGCGTTATGCCTTTTATCCGCTCATTGTATTTGCCGGAAGTGGATTTATTGATGCTTTTTTCAAATACAATCAGGTTTATACCTTAGGTGATAATGGGAATAAACCCTTTACAGGTTGGATATTTCTCACTTCTTTTGTTTTGGGCATTGGTTTTCTGATGCAGCAATATTTTCGCCACAAAAGAATAATGACACTTAAAGATATTCTTGGTGGGATTGCATTAGGTATTCCCAATTATTTCTCGGTTTTCTTTCTTTTGAAGTCCTTGTCCCAAGGAATGGAAGGCTCTGTGGTTATTCCGGTAAACAATATGGCCATAGTTGCCGTTAGCGCTGTTGCCGGAATTGGACTGTTCGGTGAAAAGGTTAGCAGAATCAATATTTTAGGAATCATTTTGTGTGTTGCATCCATTGCCATGATTGCCTTTTCAGACTCATTTTAAAGTTTTGAATACCGGACAATATAAAACCATAAAGAATAAATCGGAAGCTACTTTCAGAGATAGAGGAAGCAGATTTGTGGCCTATTCGGGGCCTGTATCTGATCAAAGCGAAATAGCTCAATTTCTGGAGGACATCAGAAAGTTACATCCAACAGCCAGACACATTTGTTATGCCTATCGCATAAAGCCATTAGATGAGGAATGGCGTTCCAATGATGATGGTGAGCCAGCAGGATCGGCGGGCAAACCAATCCTGAATCAGATTCGTTCCAAAGAACTCACCAATATCATTGTTGCGGTGGTCAGATACTTTGGAGGAACTTTACTGGGTGTTCCCGGATTAATTCATGCCTACAAGGAAAGCACGCGTTTAGCGCTGGAGGAAGCAGAAATTGAGGAACGGCAAATTACGTGTGAGATATATGTGGTAACCCACTACGCCAACTCAGGAAACCTGAGCACACTGTTGAAAAAACTGAAGCTCGACCACAAGATGAGTCCATTTGAAGATGGCCTGAAGGTGCAGGTGAATGTCCCTTTACCACACTATGAGGAAGTTAAAGTTCTACTGGTAAAAAATGGATTTCGAATTGAATCACAAGGTTAATTAAAAGTGTATCTTGCCTGCAAGATTTGCCAACCATGTACATTTTAAAAATAAAGGGTAAAGCCAAAATCCCTGACTACATTCAAATCCGTGACGACCATTTTACATTGAAAGCTTATTTTCGGGTTGATCGTCCTGAAAAGACCCTTGAAAAAATTGGACTGGAAGGTAGAAAAGAGGAGATATTGAAGTTGATCCAGGAAATTCCGTTTGGCAAAATGATTAAAATCGATTGACATGGATTCGGAAGTATTGATTTCCATTCGGGATGCCTCAATATTTCAACATGACAACCTTGTATTGGAGCATGTGAATATTGAGATAAAAAAAGGTGAATTTGTTTATTTGATTGGCAAGACGGGAAGTGGTAAAAGTTCTCTTTTGAGAACCTTGTATGCTGATTTGCCATTGAGAGCAGGAGAAGCGGAAATCGCAGGATTTTCAATTCATCAGTTAAAAAATAGAGAAATCCCTTTTTTAAGAAGAAAACTGGGAATCATTTTTCAGGATTTTCAGCTTTTAATGGACCGTGATGTTTCAGAAAACCTGCGATTTATCCTGAAGTCGACAGGTTGGAAAAAAGGACATGAGATGGAATCCCGAATTGAAGAGGTCTTAAAAAAAGTAGGCTTATTCACAAAAGCGCACAAGATGCCTCATCAATTATCGGGAGGGGAGCAACAGCGATTGGGAATTGCCAGGGCATTAATCAACGATCCGGAAATTATCATTGCTGATGAACCATCCGGAAATCTTGATCCAGAAACAACTGCCGAAATTTTACAGTTATTGTTGGATCTGGCCTCGGCCGGTTTGGCTGTATTGGTGGCTACACACGATTTAACTTTATTTGAATTGCACCGCGCTCGCACATTGAAATGCGACGGTGGGGTGGTTATTGATTCAAATTTGCTTTAATAACTCCATGATATCGGTGTTAATTCCTGTTTATCGCTACACGGTAACGCAACTCGTGTACGAATTAGACAGGCAATTAACAACACTGGGAGTTCCTTACGAAATCAGGTTACTGGATGATGCTTCCCCGGAAAAAGAACGGCTGGAAAATCGAAAGTTAGGGGAGCTTAGTTCTGTTCAATACGATGAGTTACCCCAAAATATAGGGAGGGCAAGCATTAGAAATCGATTGGCTAAGGAGGCACAATATGATTGGCTATGGTTTCTGGACTGCGATTCAGGTGTTGGAAACAACCATCAGCTGGCGCGCATTTTTTGGGAGACCAAAAAGGAGAATGGATTGGTTAGTGGAGGAAGAACCTACGCCTCCGACAGGCCTAAGGATAAAGCTTACACTTTGCACTGGAAATGGGGCTCAGAAAGAGAATTAGTTCAGCCTGAGGCAAGAATGAAAGATCCGGTGAATCATTTTCTTTCCAATAACTTCTTCATTCACAAAAAAGTTATACTGGCCTCTCCTTTCAATGAAAAAATAAAAGGATATGGCTACGAAGACACCTTGTTTGCTCATTCCTTAAAGAAAAATGGATTTCAAATAGAGCACATTTACAACCCTGTTGTTCACGAAGGTTTAGACAAGCAGCAAGAATTTATTGGTAAAATAGAGGAGTCTTTACATAATCTACTCAAACTTGAGGACCTAACGAAAGAAGAAAACATCGAAAACCCATTACACAGCAGGTTGTATAGCACTTTGAAATGGGTGCGGAAGATGCATTGTATGGGAATAATGAAGATCCTCAGTAAACCCATTTTAAATCTGGCCAAAAGAAAAATTCTTCAACCTGAACCATCCTTATTTTGGTTTGATATGTATCGCATTTTTTATTTAATTGCTATTTCAAGATAGTCATCGCTTCACATGAAATTTTCGATTTACAATGCTTCAGCAGGGTCGGGTAAAACCTACACCCTGGTGAAAGAGTATTTAAAAATGGCCTTTGAGCACCAGGGCTCAGAATCGTTTCGAAGAATATTGGCCATTACCTTTACCAACAAGGCGGCGGCAGAAATGAAAGAGCGTGTAATTGCCGCACTGGAAGGAATTTCTGAGGAGAACCCGGACTATTTAAGGCTACTCGAAACATTGGTTAAGGAAACCAAAAAAAAACCTGAAGAACTTGTTCAAAGGTCTGGTGAAATTCTTAGGGCTATTCTCCATCAGTATTCTGACTTTTCGATCAGCACGATCGACAGCTTTATGCACCGGGTGGTGAGGACCTTTGCCTTCGACTTGCACTTACCTGTGAGTTTCTCCATTGAGTTAAACAAGGAAAATCTCATCGAACAGGCCGTTGATCAACTTATTGCCCAAGCCGGATTTAACGAAGAAATCACAAAAATTCTCAAAGGTTTTACAGAATCCCGAGCGGAGGAAGAAAAAAGCTTCCATATCCGCTCAGAAATTATTTCGACGGCTGCTGATTTATTGGATGACCAAAAAGCAATGGCGATTGGTCTTTTGAGAAAAATGAAGCCCGCTGATTTTCTTGAAATTCGGCAAGCGCTTATTCAAGAAATCAATCGATGTGAGCAAACCATGCAAAAATTGGGTCTGGAAGGCTTGAATTTGATTGAAAGAAATGGATTAGTCGTTGAGAATTTTTATTACGGTAACCGAGGAGTTCCCGGTCTTTTTCAGAAGGCTTCAAACTATTTTATTGGCGCAAATCCTCTCGGGAATACTTATGTTGATGCGGCATTAAAAATGGACAAATGGACTGGGAGTACGGCCAGTAAAAGCACTGTAAGCGCGATTGAGAGTTTAAGTGGAGAATTAAAAAAATGTATTGAGAATATTTTAGCCTTCGATAAAAATGAAGCTTCAAAAGGCCGATTGTATGCCATCATGCTGAATGAGATTTTTAGCATGGCTTTACTGAACGAAATTTCAGGGATTATTGATTCAATTCGGAATGAACAACATGTAATGCACATTTCTGAATTTAACAGAAGAGTTGCAGATATTGTGTTTCACGAGCCAGCCCCCTTTATTTTCGAACGTTTGGGCGAACGCTACCATCATTATTTAATCGACGAGTTTCAAGACACCTCTGTATTACAATGGCAGAATTTATTACCATTGGTACACAATGGATTAGCTTCTAATGCCGCTTCCTTGATTGTTGGAGACGGGAAACAAGCCATTTACCGTTTTCGGGGCGGCGATGTTGAACAATTTATCCGACTTCCCCATCCATACCCGGAAGCACTTACCGAATTTCAACTTGAGCGATATGCACTTTTGCAGCAAGCAGAACAAAAAGTACCGCTCGAAAGCAATTTCAGGTCACTCCCGGAAATCGTAAACTGGAACAATCAGTTTTTTCAGTTCACCTCAAACACATGGCTAAAAGGCGAATATCAAACGGTTTATTCCGGACTTAATCAAAAAAGTCATCCTGACAAAAAAGGTGGATTTGTTCAAATTGATTTTCTCAATATTGCTCAATACAATGGAGAAGGGCAAACCTTTGACGAACGCACAATAGCCATTGTAAAACAGTGTGTTGAAGAAAAAAATTATAGTTATTCTGATATTGCCATCCTTACCAGATCGAACAAACAAGGCAATGAATTGGCGGCTGAATTGCTCAGAGCAAATATACCTGTGGTTTCTTCAGAATCATTGCTTGTAGGCTCTTCTCCGGAGGTTCAATTTCTTCTGGCTTGGTTTAGGGTCTTGGCCAATAAAAATGCAGATGTTCAACTCATTCAAATTCTATATTATTTAATTCAAAATCAAAAACTCCCTTTCGAGAATCTGGAAAGTTTACTGGACGAAATAAAGTTCAGTGAGGAACGCATCCTGTCTATCTTAAGTGAATATGATTTTTCTGTTCCGCTTTCTTTGTGGAGAACACAAGCGCTGCCAGAAACTTGTCACCAAATTTGTCGCACTTTCGGACTGGAAATTCAATTAAATCCATTTCTCCAATTTTTTATGGAATCTGTTTGGTTCTCAACCCAACAGGTAAGTCCCGATATACCTGGATTTCTTGAATATTGGGAAGAATCGGGATATAAGTTGAGCATCAGCCTACCGCAAAATGCCAACGCTGTAAAAATAATGACCGTGCACAAATCGAAAGGGTTGGAGTTTCCTGTTGTCATTTTTCCTTGCGGAGGAAACGAAAATCGAAAACCAGATTATACCTGGGTTATCGGGGATTCACGAATACCTTTTGGTTTGCCGGCGATGAAATTAAAAGTAAGTTCTCAATTAATCCGTACTGAGTTTTCCGATTTATATGAAATGGAGGAAAACAGGCGTAATTTAGATTTAATCAATTTATTGTATGTAGCGAATACAAGGCCTCAAGATGCCTTATATATCTTGTGCAAAGAGTATATTCCTGAATCTGAAGCCAGCGGCTGGGCCTCATTTCTAAGTAGTTTTGTTGCCTATCAAGGTGCCGAAAATGAGGTTAGGGATGGAGTTTATGCCTGGGGCGACCCTAATTTCAGAGCCTCAGAGCATTCGAAAAAGAAAACCAGAATTGTGGAGGAAAAGGGCAGCGCTTACAAGGGTAGCGGCTGGCTAGGGAAAATTCAAATCGCCAGAGCTTCCGAAAAAATCTGGAATCAACAAGGTGAAACAGAAGCCATTTCATTTGGAAAACTCAGTCACCTCGCACTAAGCTGGATACACCATAAAGAGGATGCGCCAGCCGCCATTGCTCGGCTTATTGAAGAAGGTCACGCCCGTTTGGAGGAAGCAGAGCGGATTCGGCATTTAATCGAGAAAGTGCTTGGCATGCCGGAGTTAGAGCCTATCTACAAGGCGCCAAAGGTTTACACCGAGCGTCTGCTTATGGACGAAAAAGGGGAGCTGCACCGGCCCGACCGGGTTTCGTTTTGCGATGATGTTTTGTGGGTGTTGGATTACAAAACCGGATTGCCATCCCCCAAGCACCAACAACAAATGCAAAGGTATTTAAGAAAAATTGCAGAGATTGAAGCGGCCATCCCAGTGAAAGGCCTCTTGGTGTATTTGAAAGAAAGTCCTGAACTACAGATGGTTGAACAGGTTTGATTGACAAGTTTGTAATTCGGGCAGAATTGCTTTACTTGTGCAAATGGAAAGATTTACCGGAATCATAGGCGTTATTTTCATCCTTGGCCTTGCCTGGCTATTTTCAAACAACCGAAAAGCCATTAATTACAGGCTGGTCGTAAGTGGTATTGCGCTGCAAGTGGTTATTGCCATTTTGGTTTTGCGCATTCCAATGGTTACGCGATTTTTTCAAAAGATTGGCCATGGCATGGAGAAAATCGAAGCTTTTGCCCGTAAAGGTGCGGCCTTTGTTTACGGTGGATTGAATGTACAGCAACCCAATGGAACGTACGATAATTTCTTCGTCGGGGGCTTTGTGTTTGCGTTCAATGTGACGGCAACAATCATTCTTGTGACGGTGCTGGTAGCGGTACTCTATCACCTCAACATCATGCAGCGGGTGGTTTCGATCATTGCCAGAGGCATGAATGCAATCATGCGCGTGAGCGGGGCTGAAGCCTTGAGCAATGTTGCCAGTGCTTTCGTAGGTCAGGTGGAGGCTCAGGTTATGATTCGTCCGTATTTACAAACCATGACCAAAAGTGAACTGCTCGCCAGTATGAGTGGAAGTCTGGCCTGCATCGCCGGTGGTATTTTGGTTGTTTATGTGAACATGGGAGCCAATGCGGGTTTAGACCTCGCACCCAAGCTCATTGCCGCAT
>CANHCM010000007.1 GCA_947459155.1 Bacteroidota bacterium
ACGTTGGTCTATGGATTCGGAACTGATTTGCAAGACTTGTTTTGGAATGGTGTTTTGGCTTCGAATGCGCAAATAACGCTTACGCTACAGGAGATAGATCTGCCGCTGGGGCAGAATCTTAGCTTCACTGCCAATATCCTAAACCCGAACAATACAAACGATGAGGTTCCGGCGAACAATGCGCTTCAGCGCAGTGTCGACAGCCGCGAAGGACGCTTGTACCGTTTGAATTTGAATACCGACTTTTACCCGGAAGAAACCGGTTTCCGCATTGAAAATGTTGAGAACGACAGCATCTTGTTTGAAACCCCAACCGGCGCTGTTCCCGAAGGGCAGAATGTGTATCGTTTCTGCATGCCCAATGGCTGTTATCGTTTTGTGATTACCGACGAGGCTGGCGATGGCATTTGCTGTGGTTTCTCCGGCAATGGTTCCTTTACCTTGCAAAACAACCTCAATCAACCTATTGGCTCTGGTGGGCAGTTTCAAGACACCGACACGGTTCTGTTCTGTGTTGGGAATGTTGGCATTGAGCAACTTTGGAGCGAATCGGCGGCTATTCGCGTATTCCCCAATCCGGCCAACGAGCATCTCAATCTGCAGCTGCAATCCGATTTGCTGGGGCATGTGTCGCGCTTTACCGTATTCGATATTACCGGCAAAGCCGTGATGACAGAACGCATTCAGGCTTCGGTGCAGTCGATTGATTTAGGGCAGTTCAGTTCGGGCTTGTACCTTCTTCGTGTCGACAGCGACCTTGGTCCGAAAACGATACGCTTCGTGAAGCAATAAAGGAAAGCCCCGGTCTTCAGCAAAAGATCGGGGCTTTTTCTTTTCTCAAGTATTTAGGGCCTACTGAAAAACACTCAATGAATTTGTTGTTAGTGTTTTAACATCTGTTTGACCCCATTCAAATGCAAGGTTTTGAGCCCTATTCTCTCAATATCTGTGCGGATGATTTTTCAATATCTAAAACATTTCGTTAGCCAGAAACACATCATCTGCTTCGTTGCCTGCGGCTCGCATCTGATACATTTATCTGGCGATGCTGCTACGCGGTCTGACTTTTTTCAGTAGGCCCTATTCATTTTCCTCGACGTTGAGTTGGGCTGTCGCCGCTTCGGGATTCGTTTCTCGGTGAATTGAGGTTTTGCGCCAACGAAGCCCTAACCGCCCAAGTTCGGAAAGTTGTTTTAAGGACAGTGCATTATGCTTACTTTAGTGTTTGTAATGGAAGTAGCAGAACTGGCGCCAACAGGCAGCGCATCGGTTGGAACCAAAACAGGCTGAGAAAATAAACCAGTGGTAAATAAACCGGAAATAAGGAGTAAAGTGTTTTTCATATTGCTTTTGCCCGCAAATTTAAAAGCAATACGTATTAATCGTCGAAAATTTTACGATAAATTACAAGAAAACGATTGTATAGCTTAAGCCTTGGCGCCGAATTTCTCCTTCAAGTGCTTTCCGGTAACCGACTTTTTGTGTTTTGCCAAATCTTTTGGTGTGCCCGCAAAAACGATGTTCCCGCCTTCTTCGCCACCGTCGGGACCGAGATCAATCACCCAATCGGCGCACTTGATCACATCCATGTTGTGTTCAATAACCAACATAGAGTGCCCCTGGCGGATTAATGCTTCGAAGGCGCCGAGCAATCGGCGGATGTCGTGAAAATGCAGTCCGGTAGTAGGTTCGTCGAAAATAAACAAGGTATGCTCCTGGGCATTGCCTTTCGTGAGGAAAGAGGCCAGTTTAATGCGTTGTGCTTCGCCTCCCGACAAGGTTGAAGAAGCCTGTCCAAGATGCACATACCCCAAACCCACATCGGCCAATGGCTGCAGCTTGGCCACAATGCGCTTTTCGGTGGTGCCTGTTTGCTCCGAGAAAAAAGCAATGGCCTCGTCGACGGTTAGCTCCAATATATCGAAGATGTTTTTGCCCCGGTATTCTACTTCCAGCACCTCTTCTTTAAAGCGTTTCCCGCCGCAAACATCGCATTGAAGCTTAATGTCGGCCATGAACTGCATGGAGATGTTTACAAATCCTTCGCCTTCACATTCTTCACACCGGCCACCTTCAACGTTAAAGGAGAACATCGAGGGCTTGTAATTGCGGTGTTTTGCCAAAGCCTGCACAGAATACAAAGCCCTGATTTCGTCGTAAGCCTTTACGTAAGTTACCGGGTTTGAGCGCGACGATTTCCCAATCGGGTTTTGATCGATATACTCCACTGCACCAAGGAGCTTGTAATCGCCCTCCAGACGGTCGAATTGCCCGGTTTGTTCGCCGTATCCTTCAAATTGCTTTTTGAGTGCCGGATACAAGATTTTGTTCACCAGTGTGCTTTTCCCTGAGCCGCTTACACCCGTTACCACGGTAAGCACGTTTAGCGGGAATTCCACGTCGATGTTCTTCAGGTTATTGTGCCTTGCGCCGCTAATGCGGATGGCCGATTTCCAACTCCTTACCTTTTGAGGGATTTCAATTTCTTTTTTCCCGGTGAGGTAATCGGCTGTGAGCGAACCGCCGGCATCTACAAGGTGGGCATGCGTTCCGCTGAACACTACCTTTCCGCCATTTGAGCCGGCTTCTGGTCCCATGTCGATGAGCAAGTCGGCCGCTTTCATCATGTCTTCGTCGTGCTCCACAACTACAACAGTATTCCCGAGGTCGCGCAGGTTTTTCAGTACCGAGATTAACCGCTCGGTGTCGCGCGAGTGCAGTCCAATGCTGGGCTCATCCAACACATACAACGAGCCTTCGAGGCTGGAGCCGATGGAAGTGGCGAGGTTAATACGCTGACTTTCGCCCCCCGAAAGGGTCGACGATAAACGGTTGAGCGTAAGGTAGCCTAAGCCCACTTCGCAGAGAAAGCCGAGGCGGGCACGAATTTCCAGTAAGATCCGTCGTGCTACATGGTTTTCATACTCGCTCAGTTGAAGGTGATCGAAGAAATCGCGGGCTTTTTGCACCGGCATCAATACCAGCTCTGAAATGTTTTTACCGCCTACCTTCACGTAGCCGGCATCTTTGCGCAAACGCGTGCCTTTGCAGTCGGGGCAGGTAGTCTTCCCGCGGTAGCGCGACAACATTACGCGGTACTGTATTTTGTAGGTCTGTTCTTCGACGTGACGAAAGAAGGCATTGATGCCCTCGGCGTATTTGGTGCCTTCCCAGAGTTGAGCCTTCTGCTTCTCGTCGAGGTCGTAATACGCTCTGTGCACGGGGAAATCGACCTTCATGGCGTACTTCACGAATTGGTCTTTCCATTCGCTCATTTTTTCGCCTCGCCAGGGAGCCACGCAGCCTTCGTACACCGACATGCTCTTGTCGGGAATAACGAGGTCTTCGTCGATGCCGATTACGGTGCCGAATCCTTCGCAGGTTTTACAAGCTCCGAAAGGGTTGTTGAAGCTAAAGAGATGAACAGATGGTTCTTCGAAAACCATTCCGTCGGCTTCGAAGCGATTAGAAAGTTTTCGGGTAATGGTTTCGCCTTCGGCTTTGATGACTTCTACAATGCATTCATCTTTGCCTTCGTAAAAGGCGGTTTGGATGGAGTCGGCCAAACGGCTGTTGTTCTCTTCGCTTTCGGGGTCTACGGCCAGTCGGTCGATGAGCAATTCCAGTGTTTTTCCTTTGAGGGCACCACTGTCTTCCCATTCTTCAATTCGCTTGAGGCTGCCATCGATGCGCATTCTCGAAAACCCCAGTTGGCGCAATAAGGAGAGGTTAGTGGCTTTTCCGTCGAACCGTGACATGTCGAGTGGAGCAAACAAACTGACCCGATCGCCGGGAGTAAAGCTGTTTACATAGTCGACCACATCGCTGGGTGTGGAGCGCTTTACTTCTTCACCGCTGATGGGTGAGATGGTTTTGCCAATGCGGGCAAAGAGGAGTTTAAGGTAATCGTAGATTTCGGTTGATGTGCCAACGGTCGAACGGGTATTGGTTGAGTTTACCTTCTGTTCGATGGCCACAGCGGGCGAGATTCCGGTAATTGAGTCGACCTCAGGCTTGTTAATTCGTCCCAAAAACTGTCGTGCGTAAGCACTGAGCGATTCTACGTAACGCCGTTGTCCTTCGGCGTATAGTGTGTCGAAGGCGAGCGATGATTTTCCGGAACCGGAGAGCCCTGTTATGACCACCAGTTTATTGCGCGGAATCTGAACATCGACGTTTTTTAGGTTGTGAACCCGCGCTCCGCGGATGTCGATGACATCGATTGCTCGGCTAGGTTCCTTGATTTTTGGGGCCATGTGTAAGAATCTTGCAAAATTAGCAAATACCTGTTGCTTTTTTCAGAAATACTACTTTACTTTGCTTGTATCATCAGAACAAGTATCCTTTGGTGAGGTTCTTGGTCTGGTATTTTTTAAACAGAACTGCCTATAGCACACACTTCTACTCTTTAAAACAAAAACCACAGTTTTAAAAAGGAGGAAGTATGTCTGCTACACAACTCACGGATCAGGTTCTGGTTCACAATTACCTTAATGGAGATGAGAGTGCGCTCTCAGTACTGATTCAACGTCATCAGCAAAAGGTGTTTTCGTACATCAAAATGCTGGTCAAAGACAGTCAGCTTGCCGAAGACATCTTTCAGGATGTGTTTGTAAAAGTGATTCACACCTTAAAATCGGGCAATTACAACGAGGAGGGAAAGTTTCTGCCCTGGATTATGCGCATCGCACACAATCTGAGCATTGATCATTTCAGACGTGCCAAGCGCATGCCTCTTGTGCAGAACTCCAGGGCCGACGGGGAAGAATTTGATGTTTTCCGCACCTTACGTATCATGGATGATAACGTGGAAGACAAGCTGGTGAAGACCCAGATTTTAAAGGATGTAAAAAGACTCATTCAGGAATTGCCTCCCGAACAACAGGAAGTGCTGATTCTTCGTCATTATGCCGATCTGAGCTTTCAGGAAATTGCCGAAATGACCAATGTGAGCATCAATACCGCCTTAGGTCGCATGCGTTATGCCTTGATAAATCTTCGAAAAATCATCAAGAAAAAAGAGATCATTCTCAGCGTTTGAGTTTTTCCGCCCGCTGAATATGTGAAGCCCCGCTTTGGTGGGGCTTTTTCTTTTCTGTGTGATGCCGCTCATTTTTCTTCGCACGATTTCTCCTTAGGTTTGTGCTCCAAAATTTAAACTGTGAGCCAGCTTATTGAATGTGTTCCCAACTTCTCAGAAGGGGTGAACATGCAGGTAATCGACCAAATAACCCGCGAAATCGAATCAGTTGAAGGCGTTCGTCTCCTCAATGTTGATCCGGGTAAAGCCACAAACCGAACGGTAGTCACTTTTGTTGGAGCTCCGGAGCCTGTTATTGAGGCTGCCTATAAAGCCATCCGCAAAGCGGCCGAGCTTATCGACATGCGCAAACACAAGGGCGAGCACCCGCGTATGGGCGCCACCGACGTTTGTCCCTTAATTCCGATTTCGGGAATCAGCATGGAAGAAACCGCCGGGTACGCCCGAAAACTGGCTAAGCGAGTAGGCGAGGAGCTCCAAATTCCGGTATACCTGTATGAAGCCGCCGCTGTAATTCCGGGAAGAACAAATCTCAGTGAAATCCGCGCCGGAGAGTACGAAGGGTTTTTCAAAAAAATCCACGAGCCCGAATGGAAGCCCGATTTCGGCCCCAGCCTCATGAACGAAAAAGCAGGGGCAACTGTGATTGGAGCCCGCGATTTCCTTATTGCATACAATGTAAACCTGAATACGACCTCGGTGCGCAGGGCCAATTCGATTGCTTTCGATGTGCGCGAAAGGGGCCGCGTAAAGCGGGATGGCGATCCGGTAACTGGCAAAATCGTGAAGGATGAACAGGGAAATCCGGTGCACATTCCGGGCTCGCTCAAAGCGGTAAAGGCCATAGGTTGGTTTATCGAAGAATATGGCGTTGCGCAGATTTCCATGAACTTAACCAATATTCGGACTACGCCTGTGCACATTGCCTTTGACGAGGTTTGCAAAAAAGCAGATGCCCGTGGCATTCGGGTTACCGGTTCGGAGCTTGTTGGACTGATTCCGCTCCAATGCATGCTCGATGCCGGCCGTTATTTCCTCGAGAAGCAACAGCGTTCTACGGGTGTTTCTGAAGCAGAACTGATTAAAATCGCGGTAAAATCGATGGGGCTCGATGAGTTAGGCCCGTTTGAACCCGAAAAACGCATTATTGAATACGTGCTCAAAGAGGCCTCACAGGAAAAGCTGGTGAGCATGACCCTGAAAGGCTTTATGGAAGAGACCCATTCGGAGTCGCCGGCTCCTGGCGGGGGTTCAATCTCGGCGTATGTTGGGGCTTTGGGTGTTGCGCTGGGAGGCATGGTGGCCAACCTCAGCGCGCACAAAAGAGGCTGGGACGCTCGCTGGAAAGAGTTCTCCGATGTTGCCGAAAAGGCCGTAGTTCTTGAAAAAGAATTACTCCGTTTGGTCGATGAAGATACGCGTGCATTTAACCGAATCATGGATGCCTTTGGTTTAGCCAATGGTTCAGCCGAAGAGAAAGCCATCCGTAAAGCCGCCATTCAGGAAGCCACCCGCAAAGCCATCGAAACCCCTCTGCAGGTCATGCGACTTGCGCTCGAAAGCATGGAGATCGTGGCGCAAATGGCTGAGTTTGGAAACCCCAATTCGGTTTCTGATGCCGGTGTTGGTGCCTTGTGTGCCCGCACGGCGGTGTTGGGCGCCGGACTAAACGTGAAGATCAACTGTGCGGGCTACGATGATGCCGCATTTGTTGAACAAACGCTGTCGGAGGTGCAGCAGCTGATTGCCCGCGCCAATGAACGCGAGGCCGAAGTGCTGTCTATTGTTGAGCGTGTGATGGCTTCCTGAAGGCCCTACTCAATTACGCTTACCCTTCCAATGAGCTCATGCTGTTTGTAAAGCGCGTTGGTTACGTAGGCCTTCCATACATATACGTCCGATTGCACGTCGCGACCTTTATAGGTGCCGTCCCAGCCTTCATCGGGATTGGTGCTCACATGGATTAGCTCGCCCCAACGGTCGTAAATCTCTAAACGGAATTCCGTGGCGTAAGTCACCACAATTTTGAAGCGTTCGTTTGTTCCGTCCTGGTTCGGGGTGAATACATTGGGGGCATAAATGGTTGGAAAGGGCGCCACTTTGAGTGGCTGACAAATGGTATCGCTACACCCAAAGGTGCTGCTCACCCTCAGGCAAACTGTGTAGCTGCCGGTGTCGGAATAAATGTGTTGCGGGTTTTCCTCGAGCGAAATGGCACCGTCGCCAAATGCCCATCTGTATTGGGTAGCATCGCTGCTCTCGTTGTAAAACTGAACCCGTGGCTCAGCAATGTCGGGCTTGTCGGGGGTGTAACTGAAATCGGCATACGGAATCGGATGCACCGTCACAGTGCCGGTGGCATCGAGCCGGTTGCTGCATCCATATTGATTGCTAATTTCAACTTCAATCTCAGGATTTCCGCTTTGTGTAAAGCAAATCTTTTGATTGGCCTGGTTACCCGTACCCGCACTGCCAAAGTTCCAGCTATAGCTCACAATACTATCGGTCGGAGGGAAAAGCACCGTAAAGTCGACACACAAAGGCGAGCAGCCTTCCTGATTTGTTGCAGTGATTGTGCCTGTTGGCCTTTGACGCAGGTGAACGAAAACACTGTCGTTCGATGCACATCCATTGGCGTCGTTTACCTGCGCACGATAGTGCTGGCTTTCTACAGGTAAAACATGCAAAGAGTCGCCGCTATGGCTGAAGTCTGGCCAGGTTATATCTAAATGCCCCGTGCCGCCATCGGCATTTGCCCACAGCCAAAGACTATCGCCTTCGCACACCTGTTCCGGACCATCGGCCCACACTTGCAATGGCGCCGGGTTGCTCACTTCAACGAGATACAACACGATGCATTGGTTGCTATCGCGAACAGTAACGGTATACGTTCCTGCGCTCAAAGAATCGGCCTGAATGCCGGTATCGCCATTCGACCAGCTGATTTCATAAGGTGGGTATCCACTAATGACATTTGCCTGGGCAGCGCCATTGCTTCCATTGTGACACAAAACAGGCTGCACCACAAAAGCATTGGCACTCACATTTTCGAGTGCCGCCAAAGTGCTTAGTGTATCGAGCATGCAGCCATTGCTATCGCGCACGGTAATGGTGTATTCACCGGGAGCAAGTCCGTTCCAGGTCGTGTTTGCTGCAAACGGCCCGTTGTTAATGCTGTAACTCAATGGACTTGTTCCTCCCTGCGTAGCAGAAACAGCCAGCGTACCATTGTTGAGGTCGCAGGTTGCCGCCAGCGTGCTGAGGCTTATTTGTGATGGTCCCGGGAATTGCTGTATAACCCGTTGTGAGTCAATTTCGCAGCCGTTGGCATCCCGAATCGTGATGGTATAGTTGCCTTCTGGCAGCAAGGTGTGTTCAACCGGGAATTCGGCGATTGTGCTGTCTCCCGTGTTGTTGAAATTCAGGGTGAATGGTCCAATGCCTCCGCTTACCGACTCAAGAATGATTCGCCCGTTGGCATCGCCGCATACCGCATCTACATGGTTTAGTTGCATTTGCGTCGGCATGGATGGCATTACCAGCAGCATTTGGCGCGCTGTGCTACACTGATGCGCGTCGGTTAAGGTGATTGTCCAACTGCCTTCAGGGAGTCCCGAGAATTGCCCAACACTGTTGGATGGAAATCCAGCCATGCTAAACTGATAAGGCGTAAGGCCTCCCTGTGCATTCATCACCGATAGGGAACCATTACTTTGGTTACAAACAGGATGGATACCACTTATCTCAAATTGCAGTGAATCGGGTTGTGTTATGGTTACGGTATGCTCATTTGTGCAGCCTACCGAATCGCTCACCTGCACAGTGTACTGTCCGGCGCTCAGCGAATCGGCCAAGGCGCTAGAATGCCCCGAACTCCATGAAATGCTGAATGGCGCCGACCCGGTGAAAATGTTCAGTTCGGCAGTTCCTGTGTTGCCTCCATAACACAGGGCATTGGCCACCACCACGGCCGCGCTTGTGAGGTTTGGCAATGCATTAATCGTGATGATCGTGTCGTAATGGCATCCGTTGGCATCGCTTACCATAATCGGGTAATAACCGGGGGCGAGGTTGGTGTATTGGGTGATGGCTGTGGGCGGCAGATTATTCCATGTGAATTCAAATCCGGGAGTACCGCCAATAACCGAATCGATGGTCATGCTTGCATTGTTGTTTCCGCAGGTTGCCGGGGTGGTTATCAGGTTGAGTTGCGCAGGCCCTACAATTCGGGGAATGACGAGGCTTGTGTCTAAGGTGCAGCCACTGGCGTCGGTCACAACAAGTGTGTATGTGGTGTCGGTGAGCGACTCAAAGCCAAGGTTGGGATTAAAGATCACTGGAGTAGTGCCGTTCAGCGCAACCACGAATGGCGAAATTCCACCGGTAATTTGAGCAAGCTCGATGCTTGCATTTGCGCTGTCGCAGGTGGCCGGATTGAACGAGAATTCGATTTCTGTGGGGAAGCTTAAGGCCTCCACTTGCATCGTCTGTTGTGCCGTACAGCCTAATGAATCGGTTACGGTAAGGGTATACGTTGCTGCTTGAAGGTTGCCAAATTGTTCCTGTGTTTGTGGAGCCAAAGTGTTCAATGAGTATTGGTAAGAAGGCGTTCCACCTGTTACCGATGTGATTTCAAGAACACCATTGTTGAGGTTGCAAGTGCTGGGTGAGCTTTGCGCCTGAAAGAAGAGCGAGTCGGGTTCAACTAAGGTAAACAGTGTGTCGCGTTCACAGCCAAAACGGTCCTTTACGGTGAGATGGTAATCGCCTGCACCGAGGTTACTCAGCTGAGGAAGGTTGTTGCCGTTTAACCATTGATACGAAATGTTATCATAACCAATCGGCATTGGATTGATCATGCCATCGGTGCTTCCAAAACAAGTTGGGTGCTGCAGAATTGGCTGGAAAACCGGACCGGTCGACAGGGTAACCTGCGCCGTATCAGTACTAACATCACCCAAAGCGTCGGTAACCGTTAAGCTGTAGATGGTTGTTATTGATGGGCAAACGGTTCTAATGCTGTCTGTGCTGCCATCTGACCAAAGGTAGGTGTAAGGCGGAATACCGTACGACATTTCAGGCGTTAGCGTGAAGCACTCGCCGGCGCAGATTGTATCGCCGCTAATGGCAACCCGGAACTCACAAGGTGGAACAATAACATTTTGCGAAACTTGCGCAGTACAGCCCGCATTGCTGGTCACTTGAAGGGTAACCGGGTAGGTGCCGGGGCCCGGACCGGGAAACTGCACATTCACAATATTTTGTGTAGAGGTGGATGGCGTTCCGTTCGGAATGCTCCAGCTGGTCGACACAATTGTACCTGTGCCTGCTGTTGCCGTGGATTGTAGTTGCACAGGCAGATCGCAAGCCGGAGCCTGCCAGGTGAAGGAGGCTTGGGGAATGGGCGCAACGGTAATGGGAATCTGAAACTGGGAAGTACAGCCGTTGAAGGCGACCAGATTCAGGGTGTAGGTTGTGCTTGTTGCAGGACTTACAGTAATGGTTTGACCGGTGAGATTGCCCGGACTCCAGCTGTATGACTGATAGCCTGTTGGTGCTGTAAGAGTCACACTTTCTCCGGGGCAGATGGTGTCGGCCAGGGCGGCTAAAGTTGATGGGGCGCAGGCAGCATCGATGTAGGCGTAGCCAAAATGTCCGCCCTGACTACAGTCGCCGGCTGTAAACTCAACAGTGACCTGCTGCCCGAGGTAGTTGGAAAGGTCAACGTTCACCGAGCTCCAGGGTTTGAAACGCACTCCTGCGCAGCTTCCTGAGTTAAAGAAACCCGGTAAGTTGGCAGCTGCCGAGACAATGAACTCCGAACAAGGAATCACATCACCATTTTGGTCTCTGAGCAATGCTTTGAAAAATGGCTGTTCCTGTGAGTTGTGTCCGGGGTCTTCGAACACCACTGCATAACGATAGGTGAAACTCGAGTTTGTTGGGCTCACCATAAAGGTTTGCAGAAGTTGTTCGGCCTCACCGCCGGTGTTGTTGTTTCCCAGCCGAACTGAGAATGGCCCACCGGCCGGATCAACCCGTGGAAAGCCACCACAAGGGTCGTTGCCTCCATTCATAATGGTTTGCCTTCCGTTGGTGATGGCCAAAGCGGTAGCGTTGTAGGTGGGCGTTTGTGCCCCGGCCGGACCGGTAACTGCCAACCCTGTAGTTCCCATCCATCCCGAAAAATTACCTGAACCAAAGCCCATATTGGTACAAGAAGGCTGTACCGTAATTGAACTGAGCGTCACATTGATGTCGAATTGGAAGCACGAAGCATAAAAGTTCGACATCGTGAAGGCATCCACCACAATGTAATAGGTTGTTCCTGAGGAAACCGGCTGAAGCAGTGTTGCAGAGCCGAGCCAGGTGCTTCCTTGTCCCCAGGCCACGCAGGCTCCGGGTGTTCCCGGGCAGCCATCAAACAAGCCAATGGTCGGGAAAACCCAACCTGTAGCCTGAAAGTCGTTCAGTGTGATGCTGATGTAACCATTCACCGTAGGTGTAAAGGCATAAATCCAATCGGCACCTCCAAAGTTGTTCCCGAAGGTGTTGGGTACGCAGGCGTTGTTTCCATTGTAATCATTGCCATCGCCGCAGGTTGATTGATTCAATGCGCTGAATGGCAGACTGATCTGTGCTGCTGCGGCTCCTGCACAGGTGTTACTTCCTTGTCCAAAAAGCGATAATCCTGATAGCGTGAAGGCTATCAGAAGGGCATGCGTTAAGTACAACGAAATCTTACTTCTTAACATTCCTGTGTTTTGAAGCTCCTCTGCCGGAGAGAAGTACACAAGAAGTTACGCGTGGGCAGAAGCCTCAGTTACCGGTTCCAACGGTGGGTGTAAGCTTAAGAAAGAGATTTTTATTGTTGGATGACTTGAAGGGTTCAATTCGGCGCTTAGTGGCAGAATATCAGTCTATTGTGGAATTGGGGAAGTTGTTCAGGGGGTTGTTAGTTTTGGATTGATTCTGTTGAATGACTATTCTATATATTTGAATAACAGAGTATTAGATAATTTTGCTCAAGCTTGTCGTTCTTCGACAAACTGCACTTTCGTTTCAATTGTAAAGATGAAAAGTAAAGTTAGTCAGCAGACTTTTGCTTAGGCCGCGCGGAAGAGGCCGTATTTAAGAATACAGTAGATGGCCCGAAAGCCATCCTTCCAGCCAATTTTCTTACCTTCTTCGTAAGTACGCCCGTAATAGGAGATGCCTACCTCGTAAATTCTCACCCCTTTAATGCGGGCAACCTTTTGCGTTACTTCGGGTTCGAAGCCGAAACGTTGCTCTTTGAGTGGGATTGATTTAATCAAGTCGGCACGGAAAAGCTTATAGCACGTTTCCATGTCGGTGAGGTTGAGGTTTGAGAAAACGTTGCTGAGGAAGGTGAGAAACTTATTTCCGATGGTATGCCAAAAGAACAAGATTCGGTGAGGGTTTCCGCCCATGAACCTGGAGCCATATACCACATCGGCCTGACCGCTTAGCACAGGTCGGAGAAGCAATTCGTATTCTTCCGGGTCGTATTCGAGGTCGGCATCCTGAATAATGATCAATTCGCCTTGGGCACCTTTTATTCCGGTGTGTAATGCGGCTCCTTTTCCTTTATTCACCTCATGTTTGAGGTAGTTAATTTGTAAATCAGGGTTCTCCGCTTTGTATCGTAAAATGGCTTCCTCGGTGCCGTCCTTGGAGCAATCATTCACAATAATTACTTCCTTTCGGAGATTCATGGGTAACGTAACCGCTTTCACCTTATTAAGAATGAGGTGAATAGTTTTGGCTTCGTTGTAGGCCGGAATTACTATCGAAAGGGTTTGATATTGCATCAGACAGTTTTACGCCGCGAAGGTAATACTTAGGGCTCATTGATGAAGTCGGAAATAAAAAGCTTGCTCCATAGTTTGAGGCCTTTGCTCTGGTGAGCTCAATCTTTTTACAGCAGGCAATCGGAATTTTGGTTTATCAGACTTTACAATCGGTTTGTTCTCAACGAGTAGGTATTGGTTCTCCATAGCCTCTCTGGCACTCGCGTTTCAAAGAAATGATGAACCTATAAAATACATGGCTCAATGCAAAACTGGAAGTTTACCCGTAGGCCCAAAATGCAAAAGCCTCCTTGCGGAGGCTTTTGCAATAAACAACAACCTAATCTGCTAGCTCAGCAACTGTTTTACTGTAGCTGCAATCAACTTTCCATCAGCTTTTCCGGCCAGTCGCTGATTGGCTAAGCCCATCACCTTCCCCATATCTTTGGGTGATGTAGCTCCAGTTTCAGCAATTATTGACTTTAAAGCTTCAGCCACTTCTGCTTCCGACAGTTGAGCAGGGAGGTAAGCCTCAATAATCTTGGCCTGGAATAATTCGACTTCGGCCATGTCTTCTCGGTTCTGAGAATGGTAGATTTCAGCGGCTTCCTTCCTTTGCTTCACCATTTTCTGAAGCATTCGGATTTCGCTTTCTTCATCAAGGTTTGCCCCTGCCTTTTCAGTCTTGGCCAACAACACTGCCGACTTTATGGCTCTTAGGGCTTCCAGCTTCTCTTTTTCGCGAGCCAGCATGGCAGCCTTGATGTCATCATTAATTTTTTGCTCTAAGCTCATTTGACTGTTTGATTAGTCGTTTGGGTCGTGCAAGTAACCGTTTTCACCTTTGCGAAAAACAATCGAATTGGTTTCCGGATCTTTCCACATTTCCCAGCGCGAAATCACTGTTTCGTTGGAAGGTGGAACATCGTTCAATTTCAAACCTTTTCTACGGAATGCAGGAACGGTTTCCATGTCAGAAACGGGTATCGGACGAATTTTATCGCGGATGTTTTTCAAGTGAGTAACGCGTTCGTTTTGGCGACGAAGGTTTTCCTCATTTGTGCTGGTTTGCTGAATAGGAACATCGTTTGGCTCCTTTATCGATAACTTAAAATCGAGCAGCGACTTTGGGTCTTGAATGATGTCTTTTTTCTCCTCACCAATTTTCGCCGATTGCTCATTGTTTGTTGAGCCATCCAACGAGTAGGTTATCCTGTTGCTATTGATATTGGAATCCAGGGGCTTTGGGGCCTCTTTCTGCTTTTCTACCGCAGTTTCAAGCGCCATTACAATCCTTTTTTCTTCTTTGCCTCCTTCAAAACCGGTAGCGATGATCGTCACATTGATCTTCTCGCCCAGACTTTCGTCGGTACCCATACCGAAAATCACATTGGCCTCGTGGCCGGCTTCTGCCTGCACATACTCTGTAATCTGATCCATTTCTTCGAACATCACCTCGCGAGTGCCACCGGTAATGTTAATCAATACATGCTTGGCTCCGGTGATGCGGTTGTCGTTCAACAATGGCGACGCTAAGGCCAGTTCTACAGCACGGCGTGCACGACCATCTCCTTCGGCTGCGGCTGAGCCCATGATGGCTGCTCCTCCGTTCTTCATAACGGTTTGCACATCGGCAAAGTCGACGTTGATATAACCGGTAACAGTGATAATCTCCGCAATTCCTTTTGCGGCAATGGTCAGCACGTTATCGGCTTCCGAAAAGGCTTCAATTACTGAGCGTGCGCCGCTACTCTCACGGAGCTTATCGTTCGAGATTACCAAAATGGTATCTACCGACTTGCGCAGTTCTTCCAAACCGCCATCGGCATAACGCTTTCTGTGCGGACCTTCGAAGCGGAAGGGAACGGTAACGATACCCACGGTGAGAATACCCATCTCACGCGCCGCTGCGGCAATAATTGGCGCCGCTCCGGTTCCGGTTCCTCCGCCCATACCGGCGGTTACAAATACCATCTTGGTATCTTTTGCCAACAATGCTTTTATTTCTTCGATGTTTTCGATGGCGGCATTGCGGCCAACATCAGGATTGGCTCCAGCTCCGCGTCCTTCGGTGAGTGTACTTCCCAATTGTACCTTGATTGGAACCGGGCTGGTTTCCAAAGCCTGTGCATCGGTATTGCACACAATGAATTCTACTCCCCTAATCCCTTGGCGAAACATGTGGTTCACGGCATTGCTTCCGCCGCCACCTACACCGATTACTTTAATAATCGAGTTCTGATTTTTGGGTAGGGTAAATGTCATGTTGATTTCTCTTTTCTCTGTCATGGCTGTTGTTGTTGAGAGGTTGTTGTATATGGGGATGTTAGTTGTTCTTCTCGTTGTCATCTTCGAAGAAGCCCTTCGTTTTCGCGAAAATTGCGTCGAAAATGCTCCCTCGTGGTGTGGAAATGGGCTTAGGTTGATGGGTGTGCTGATTGTTCTCAGCCTGCTTTTTTGCCCGCTGAAGGTCAAGGTTTTCAAATCCCTTAATCACCAAACCCACTGAGGTGGCATACATTGGCGAAGCGACTTCGTCGGCACCTTTGGCTAAATGCTCATTGGGGTAACCAATGCGGGTGTCTAAGCCCGTGATGTACTCAATAAGCTGTGCAACGTGGGTGAGCTTTGCACCTCCGCCCGTAACCACGATTCCGCCAATTAGCTTTTTGGCATACCCCGAATTCTTGATTTCATAGAAGATATGCTCCACAATGTCTTCCATCCGCGCCTGAATGATATTCGCGAGGTTTTTCAGACTGATCTCTTTCGGGTCTCTACCCCGCAAACCGGGAATGGAAACAATCTCATTCTCACGGCTTTCGGACGCCAAAGCCGATCCAAACCGAATCTTGAGCATTTCTGCCTGGTCTTTAATGATTGAGCAACCTTCTTTGATATCCTCCGTGATAATGTCGCCACCTAAGGCAATTACGGCAGTGTGGCGAATAATACCTTCGTGGAAAATCGCAATGTCGGTTGTCCCTCCACCAATATCGACCAGCGCAACACCGGCCTCTTTCTCTTCCGGGCTAAGCACAGCTTCAGCCGAGGCGAGTGGCTCCAGAATAAGGCTGGAGGTTTCCAGATTTGCCCGTGAAACACACTTGTAAATGTTTTTCGCTGCGGCAATCTGTCCGGTGATAATGTGGTAGTTGGCCTCCATTCTTCGTCCACACATGCCCACCGGATCTTTAATTCCGCGCTCATTGTCAATGTTGTATTCCTGCGGAAGGGCATGGATAATCTCCTCTCCTGGAAGCATCACCAGCTTGTACATTTCCTGGGTGAGGTTATCAATGTCTTTTTGGGTGATTTCAGTTTCATAATCTTCTCGCGAAATCACACCATGATGCTGAAGACTTTTGATGTGTTGCCCCGCAATTCCTACATGGACGTGAGAAATCACCACTTCGGCATTTTTTTCTGCTTCTTCAATGGCCGTTTTAATGCTTTGAACGGTTCTGTCGATGTTGGCCACAACTCCACGCTTAACGCCCAGCGAAGACGCTTTCCCGTAGCCCAGGATTTCGATCTTCCCATGTTCGTTGCGTTTTCCGACCATCGCCACAATTTTGGTTGTGCCGATATCCAGTCCGACGATGATGTCTGATTCCATGTTAAATTGTTTTTTTGGTGCAAATAATTTGGTTCCGGAGTGTGAGGTTGATGCTTTCATAGGCTTCCCAACCAACCGTCGGAATAGCCTGTGTATAGAAGAGCTTCAGCTTCATCATTTTCATGGGCGCATCGTCCGATTTCCCGAGGAACACCGTCTTGGGCCCCCACTTGGTTACCAGCTCTACATCGCCGTTCGTATCAACGTACAATTGCTCGGTGAGCGCCTGCAAAAGCGCATCCCGGTTAATTAGCCTGATAAACGCGAACAAGTCGTCGGTTTCGGAAATGGCCAGAATAGAGTCGTTATTGGCTATCTCCGACAAGGTCATATTTTGGTGGTGAAAACGATCGGCAATGAATCCGGTCGCAACCGGAACCCTTGCGGTATACTCCTCCGAAACCGGCATAAACCCGCCTTGTTCATCAATGTAATAGCTGTCATTCAGCAGATCGATAACCCGTAATACCGGCTTTCGCTGCTCAACTTGTAAATGGAGGGTTCCGTCTTGCGTCGTCCAGGCCTCAACCGCCTGCACGGCTGGGTGTTCAAGTATAACTTCCTCGGCTCTCCGCAGTTCCAATTCTCCGTAAGAAACCTCTTTAAATGGAACGTGCTTTTCTTCGAGTAGCTTCAAAATATCGTTTTCGTGCACAAAGCGAAACTCTCCTTTGTTCACGATGTCAACTTCAGTTTTGCGTATGGTCGATTCATGCCTGCGGTAGCTTACAAAACCGAAAAGCGCCACAATCATCACTCCTGCCAGAATGCGCAAAACCATGCGAAAAGCTACTCTTCTGTTCATGACTCAAGTAGGTTTAAGAGTTCGTTCTTCAGCGGTTCAACGCAGGCATCAATATCTCCGGCTCCAAGGGTTAGCAAAACTTCCGGTTTGCTGGCTTTAACAAGGTTAGCCAGCGCTTCCTTGGTACAAAGCCTTGCGGCAGGATGACTCATCTTTTCCAATAACGCAGCCGAGCTTACCCCGGGTATAGGTTCCTCTCTGGCTGGATAAATGTCGAGCAGGAACAGCTCATCCAGC
The DNA here is from genome assembly GCA_947459155.1 of Bacteroidota bacterium. Lineage (GTDB taxonomy): Bacteria > Bacteroidota > Bacteroidia > M30B66 > M30B66 > CAMCXT01. The sequence continues at coordinate 17,514 of CANHCM010000007.1, forward strand.
AACGAGAGACTTTGGGCAAATCCATCGTAAAAGTCACGCGTTCTCGAATATAGATGTGGCTGAAACACGCCACTGATGCGCTTTTTCGGATACAAAGCCTTCACCGACTGAATGCACGCTTTGAGTTCTTCCGGATGATGCGCATAGTCATCAATGAAAATCAGTTCCGGCCTGCGAATAATGTACTCAAACCTGCGTTTTACGCCCTTAAAAGTTCGGCAAGCTTCGCGGATGGCTTCCTCTTGAACTCCTGCCAGCCAGCATATACTTGCCGCTGCAACAGCATTCTCAAGGTTATGCAAACCAGGCAAACCCAAGCTGAAATTCTCCCACCGCTGCCCCTGCATAATCAGGCTAAAGTGGTAGGTGTCGCCTTCCAGGCGGATGTCAGTAGCAAAGGCATCAGCCGGCGCGTTAAGGCTGTATCGAAAGGCGCCGGCGGTAACCGCGTCAGGAAGTCCTAGCCCCGTTTTGATGACTCTCCTGGAGGGGTCTTCCACGCGCAAGGCAAACTCGGTAAACGAGCTTATCAAGGCTTCCGAAACGCCATAAATATCTAAATGATCAGGATCAACAGAGGTGATGATGGCCGATTGTGGATGCAATTGTAAAAACGAACGGTCGTATTCGTCAGCTTCGGCCACCAGAAAAGAACCGGCCTTTCCCTCTAGGTAGTTAGTCTGGTAATTGCTCGAGATTCCTCCCAAAAAAGCCACAGGCTCAAGCCCGGCCGTTTGCAGAATGTGCGCTACCAGGGTAGAGGTGGTTGTTTTTCCGTGTGTTCCGGCAACCGCCAGGGTTGGATGCATGGCACTGATCAATCCCAGCACAGCAGCCCGTTTGTGCAGGGTGATACCATGCTCACGAAGAAATTGCAATTGCTGATGTGTGGCTGGAATAGCCGGAGTGTAGATCACTAACAAATGCTCCCTTTGAGATTTGTCCAGCCAGCTTGCCGGAATGTGAGCGGGTTCGTCGTTATAGGTTATGTCGATGCCTTCTGATTCCAGTTGTTCGGTTAAAGCCACCCGAGTTCTATCGTAACCGGCAACCATTGCTCCCCTGCGCAGAAAGTATCGGGCAAGCGCGCTCATTCCGATGCCCCCAACACCCAGCAAATACACGTATTTTATGGCTTGAGGGTTCATGAGGCCGGAATGAGTTTAAATATTTCATCTACAATATGTCTGGTGGCATCAGGCTTGGCCAAAGAGGCCATAGCCGAGGACATGGAATTTCGACGGGGTTCATCATTGCGCAGTTCCAAAACCGCGACAGCCAACTTCAATGAAGCCTCAGAATCGGGAACCAATAATGCGGCTCCTTTGTCGCTTAGAGCCCGGGCATTGCTGGTTTGGTGATCTTCTGCTGCAAAGGGAAAAGGCACCAAAATGGCCGGCTTCTGCACCAAACAGAGCTCCGAAACCGCCAATGCCCCAGCCCTGGAAACCACCAGGTCGGCCACGGCATAAGCCTGATCCATCTGTTGAATGAACTCGTAAACTTTCACCGAATCTCCAAACGGGCCAGCTAACTGGCGAGCCTGATCGGCATTGCCTTTTCCGGTTTGCCAAAGGATTTGCATTCCGCCATCCACCAGTTGCTTAAGCGATTCCCCAATAGCCTTATTGATAGAACGCGCCCCCAAGCTACCACCCACCACCAATAGTGTGAAACGTTCTTCCTTTAAACCAAAAGTTAACAGCCCGCTTTTTTTAGCGTCTGTCGACCCTACAATTTCACTTCGTACGGGGTTGCCTGTGAGTAAAATACGTTCTGCTGGGAAGTACTTTTCCATTCCCTCGTAGGCCACACAAATCTTGCGAGCCCGTTTACCTAAAATCTTATTCGTTATTCCGGCGTGCGAATTCTGCTCCTGAATCAAAGTAGGTATTCCCATCTGCGAAGCTGCATATAGCACGGCCGATGAGGCATAGCCGCCCACGCCAATCACCACTTGAGGTTTGTGATTTTTGAGGATATTTTTGGCCTTCAACAAGGCACCTAACAATCGGAATGGCACCAATAGGTTGGAAAGGCTAAACGAACGACGAATTCCTGCAATTTTCAACCCCACGATACGGTAGCCAGCAGCTGGAACTTTTTCCATCTCCATCTTGCCCAATGCTCCTACAAATAGGATATCGGCATCCGGCTCACGGCGCTTGATTTCGTTTGCAATGGCTACCGCCGGAAAAATGTGTCCGCCAGTGCCACCTCCGCTGATAATGAAACGCTTAGGCTGCATTCGTAACCTCCTTTCCTTTAGGTTTGCCCTCATTAACGCAATGGCGGCTGATGCTCAGAATGATGCCAATGGCACAGCTGGTAGCCAAAGTCGAGGTTCCACCCATGCTCACCAATGGCAAGGCCTGTCCGGTAACCGGGAATAGATTAACAGCTACAGCCATATTGATAAACGCCTGGAAAAGGAGCAGCAGTGTGCATCCAATCGCCAAGAAGGTGGCAAAGAGCTGTGGACTGTATTTCACCATCCGCACAACTCGGTAGAAGAGTATGAGGTACATCAGCACTACAATGGCGCCGCCAATGATTCCTCCTTCCTCAATGATAATGGCGAAGATAAAGTCGGAATACGGGTGAGGCAATATGTTGCGTTGCTCGCTTTGTCCTGGCCCCATCCCGAAAAGTCCTCCATTGGCAATGGCCACCTTGGCTTGTGTCGACTGGTAGTTGGCGTCGGCTTTTTTATCTTTCTTAGGCGCAGAACCGTTTTCTTCTTTCCGGTCTTTTTCGGCTACTTCAATGTTCAGATAATTCTCAACCCTTGATTTCCAGGTTTTAATCCGGCCCGGCATATCGAAGTTGAGCATGATTACGATAAACAGCACCAATGAGGCAATCCCAATACCCATCATGGCCATCAAATACTTTGTATTTACACCACCTATAAACAGCAGTATAAAACAGGTTCCGAACAGTAAGGCTGCTGTTGAGAAGTTGGCCGGGAGGATTAAGCCGCAGATAATCAGAATTGGAATGATTAGCGGAACAAAGGCTGATTTAAAATCCTTGATATTCTCCTGCTTTCTGGAAAGTAGGCGAGAGAGATACATCACCAATCCCAGCTTGGCGAGGTCGGAAGTTTGGAATGAAAGATTGATGAACGGAATCGTGAGCCAACGACTCGCACTGTTTACCTCTGCTGTGGTAAGCGTTAAGGCAAGCAACGGAACCGAAATGATCATAAGCACCTGCCCAATTCGTGAGAAAACACCGTAATGAACAAGGTGAACCGAATACATCAGTGCAAGACCAAGTGTAACCAGTGCCACTTGCTTGATGAGGTAAAATTCGGTATTGCCACCTTTCATCTTGTGGGCGAGCTGACCTGTTGACGAATACACCGCCAGCACGGAAACCAGACTAAGGACGATAACCACCGCCCAGATTACGCGGTCGCCCTTGGCATGTATTGCTGGCAATTTCATGGTGAGTTGTGCTTAGATTTTTTGATTCGGGTGAAGGGTTACAGTTCTCTAACAGCCGCCTTAAACTGTCGTCCGCGGTCCTCATAGTTTTCGAACAAGTCGAAGGAGGCACAGGCTGGCGATAGCAAAACAGTATCGCCTTTTTTACCCATGAGATATGCCGCTTTAACAGCATCTTTGGCCGAAGCGGTATCTACAATCTGCTCCACAAGATGTCCAAATGCAGAGTGGATTTTCCCATTGTCTTTACCCATGCAAACAATGGCTTTTACCCGTGTTTTTACCAAGTCTTCGAGCATAGTGTAGTCGTTGCCTTTGTCTACACCGCCAACAATCCACACTACTGGATTGGTCATCGATTCCAGGGCATACCAGGTCGAATTCACGTTGGTTGCTTTAGAATCGTTGATGAATTCAATTCCGTGTACTTTGGCTACAAATTCGAGGCGATGCTCGATGTTTTCAAAGTCCATCAGTGATTCCCGAACGATATCCTTGCGAATTTCAAATACTCGGGCTGCAATTCCGGCGGCCATGGAATTGAATTGGTTGTGTTTGCCCTGGAGGGCGAGGTCGTAAATGGACATAGAAAAGGGATCTGGTTTTAGGGTAAAATGAATCTGGTTATCGGAAACGAACGCGCCTTCGGCAGATGCGTCGATGGGTTTCAGTGAGAAAGGATACAGCTTGGTGGGAAGGCTTCTGTGTTGCAATGCTTCCGCAATGATTGGGTCGTCGGCACAGAACACAAATGCGTCTTCGGGCCCCATGTTTTGAAGTATCCGGAACTTGGAAAACACGTAATTGCTTAACTGGTAATCGTACCGATCTAAATGATCGGGTGTGATGTTTAACAGTACCGCCACATCGGCCTTGAATTCGAAAAGGCCATCCAGCTGAAAGCTCGACAATTCCAATACGTAGTAGTCGTAGTTTTCCTGAGCTACCTGTCGGGCAAAGCTCTTTCCAACATTGCCTGCTAAGCCTACGTTCAGTCCGGCCTTCTTTAAAATGTGGTAGGTGAGAAGCGTCGTGGTTGTTTTACCGTTTGTTCCGGTAATGGCCACCTTCTTCGCCTTTGTATATCGTGCGGCAAACTCAATTTCGGAAATCACCGGAATCCCTCGTTTGTGGGCTTCAACCACAAGCGGTGCTTTGTCGGGAATGCCCGGACTTTTAATGATGAGCTCCGCCTCCAAAATACGTTCTTCGGAATGTGTATGCTCTTCAAAATCAATCTTGTACTGGTCAAGTTCCTCCTTGTAACGTGGTGCAATGCTTCCTTTGTCTGAAACAAACACCTCCCAGCCCTTGCTTTGCGCAAGGATGGCCGCTCCGGTTCCACTTTCACCGGCGCCCAAAATGCTGATGTGTTTGTTGGTTGTCAAGGCTTAACGTAGTTTCAGGGTAACAATGGTCAATACAGCGAGGGCAACGCCTACAATCCAAAACCGACTTACAATTTTGGCTTCGTGTAATCCAAGCTTTTGGTAATGGTGATGCAAAGGAGCCATCTTGAAAATGCGGCGCCCTTCGCCAAATCGTTTCTTGGTGTATTTGAAATAGCTCACCTGCAGCATCACACTGAGGTTTTCGACCAGATAGATCCCACAGAAAATAGGAATGAGTAATTCCTTGCGAAGCGCAATGGCTACCACCGCTACAATACCTCCGATCGCCAGTGAGCCGGTATCACCCATAAAAATCTGAGCCGGGAAGGAGTTGTACCAGAGGAATCCAACACATGCACCCACAAAGGCACTCATGTAAACCACGATTTCGCCCGAGTCGGGTATGTACATTACATTGAGATAATCGGCGAAAAAGATGTTTCCCGAGATGTAGGCGAACACCGCCAACACAAAGCCAATAATGGCGGTGGTTCCCGCGGCAAGGCCGTCGAGCCCATCGGTCATGTTGGCCCCATTAGAAACAGCAGTGATGATGAAGATTACAACCGGTATAAAGATTAACCAGGCGTAATCCTCCATGTCATCCCCAAAAACACTTAAAAGCTTGGCGTAATTGAACTCGTGATTTTTCACGAACGGAATCGTGGTAATTGGCGCTTTTGCATCAACATAACGGGCCGAAGGACCAGGATTGTAGCTCAATTCTACGTTTTGATAGCTAACCGTAGCCTCACTCTTACCAATGATTTCGCGGCGGATCGTAACATCGGGGTGGAAATACAGCGCGGCGCCTACAATCAATCCAATTCCAACCTGCCCCACAATCTTAAATCTTCCAGCAAGGCCTTCCTTGTTCTTTTTGAACACCTTGATGTAATCATCTAAAAAGCCAATTAAGCCTAGCCAAACGGTCGCAATTAGCAAAATGACCACATACACGTTGTTGAGCTTGGCAAACAGCAAGGTGGGAATGATGATACAAGCCAGAATGATAAGTCCTCCCATCGTTGGAGTTCCCTGTTTGCTCAATTGTCCGGCAAGTCCGAGGTCGCGGATAATCTCGCCTACTTGCTTCAATTGAAGATAGCGTATAATCCGCTTACCGAGCACCAGCGAAATGAGCAATGAAGTAATCAAGGCCATGGCCGCCCTGAAGGAGATGTAGTTAAATACACCTGCACCCGGAAAGTCGAAGGCTGAATCGAGGTAGCTGAAGAGGTAGTAGAGCATCAGGCCTTGGATTGATTAAACAGTTGACGGAGTTCCTCCATGTCATCAAAAGGATGCTTTACCCCTTTGATTTCCTGGTAGTTTTCATGGCCCTTGCCGGCCACAAGAATGATGTCGCCCGGCGAAGCCATCAAGCACGCAGTGCGAATCGCCTCTCTGCGGTCTGTTATGCTGATGACCTTTCGGGTATCGGCCGGATCAATACCGGCGCGCATTTCTGCAATGATCACCTCAGGATCCTCAGAGCGAGGGTTGTCGGAAGTGAGAATGACTTTATTGCTTAATGATGCAGCAATCCGGGCCATTTCCGGGCGCTTTGCTTTATCGCGATCGCCACCACAACCCACCACGGTAATCACCTGCTCATTGCCCGTTCTGATGTCGGCAATGGTTTGGAGTACATTGAGCAAAGCATCTGGTGTGTGCGCGTAATCAACTATGGCAGTAAGGTTTTCGGATGACCTTACGTATTCGAAACGCCCCTCGACAGCACCCAAATTGCTGAGCGCTGTGAGAACGTTGATGGGATCCTCTCCCAGCAAGACGGCTGCGCCATAAACTGCCAGTAAATTATAAGCATTGAAAGTGCCAATGAGCCTGGTCCAACACTCCTGATCGTTGATGCGGAGCAACATTCCGCTCAGTTGCTTTTCTAAAATGCGCACCACAAAATCTGCGGCTTGCGACATGCCGTATGTATACACCTTCGGACGAAGCTCAAAGCGCATTTGTTCACTGTGCTCGTCATCCAGATTGATTAAAGCAAAGGCCTCTGAGCTCAGCCCGGTGAAAAAGCGGTGTTTGGCGTCGAAATAGTTTTCGAAAGTTCCGTGATAATCAAGGTGATCGTGGGTGATATTGGTGAAAATTCCACCGGTGAATCGCATGCCTGCGATGCGATGCTGAGCTACGGCATGTGAGCTCACTTCCATGAATACGTGGGTGCAGCCTGCCTTCACCATTTGATCAAGCAGGTTTTGCAGTTGCAGTGGGTCTGGAGTCGTATGCGTGGAAGGAATGGCCTGTCCGGCAACCTTATTAACCACCGTCGAAATCAGGCCGCAAGGGTAACCCAACGAGCTGAATAGTTCGTAAAGCAAAGTGGCAGTAGTGGTTTTGCCGTTTGTTCCGGTAACACCAACCACTTTCATCTTTTCCGAAGGGTTGTCATAAAAATTGGCAGCAATCACCGAAAGCGCAACTGCCGAATCCTTCACCACCACATAAGTCACTTTTTCGGCAATGCTCTCCGGAAGCTTTTCGCAAACAATCACCAGGCAGCCGGCTTCAATCACGGTGGAAATAAAATCGTGACCATCTGAACGGGTTCCGCGTATGGCCACAAACAAGCCGTTCTTTTGACCCTGGCGGGAGTCGGCGGTTACCGACATGATCGCCAGATGCGTTGTTCCGAGAATTTCAATGGCCCCGGCCTTGTACAATAGGTCTTTGAGCAGTCTCATATCAGGCCAGTTGAAGGATTATGGTAGCATACTTCGACAGCGAGCTGCCCGGCGTAACAGATTGACGGACCACGCGACCTTTGCCACTGGCTTTAACCCTGAGCCCTAAATTTTCAAGAAGGTATATGGCATCGCGAAGGCCCATGCCTTGCACGTTAGGAACAACAATTTGTCCCGAACTTCCCTCTGAGATTCGCACGGGACGCCCCGACTGTGTCCAATCTGCTGGTGAAGAAGGATTTTCAACCTTTATGGCCGTTGCGATGGTTTCGTAATCTTCGCTGTAGCCATCGCCCTGAACCGTTTTAACCACCACATTGCGTTTGCGGATGTATTCTTTTTGCATCTCCACATCGCGGGCAAATACCTTTTCGGCAATTTCTTTGAACACCGGACCAGCTACTACGTTGCCATAGATTCCGGCGCGGTTGGGATTGTCAACCACCACAATACAGCTATACTGTGGGTTATCGTAAGGGAAAAATCCTGCGAAAGAAGCCCTGTAACTCGGTACATATTTGTCGGGCGATCTTGGATCTTTCTTCTTTCCCTTTGCCGTACCGGTTTTCCCGGCAATGTCGAAGTACGGATTTTTTAAGTTGGTGGCCGTTCCGCGCTGCACAACACCTTTGAGCAGAGGCATTACAACCGCCAAAGCTCTTTTCGAGCAGATGGCAGTATCGGCAACCGAAGGTGGGAACGACTTAACGAGCGTGCCCTTGTTTCTGATTTCCGAAACCAGTTGTGGGCGCAAATACTTGCCTTGATTGGCAATGGCGTTGTAGAAAGCCAGAATTTGAAGCGGAGTGATGGCCGATTCGTATCCTATCGAAAGGCTCGGAAGGCTCGACCGCGACCATTTGTCATGCTCTGGGTGATAGAAGTAGCCAGATACTTCCCCCGGAACCTTAACGCCAACCGTTTGACCGAAACGGTACTTTCTCAGTTTAGCGATGAATTTTCTAGGGTCGCGTTGGTAGGCCTTCAGCACAGCTTTGATGATGCCAACATTAGATGATTGAATAAAGGCTTCAGCAAGAGGAATTTTGCCGTAACCACCGGGCTTGGAGTCGTGAATTACCTGCGAGCCAAAGCGAATGACACCGCCTTGTGTATCAACAATGTCTGAAGTGTCGGCCAGCCCATCTTCAACCATGGCCAATACCGAAGCCAGTTTAAATGTGGATCCGGGTGCCCAGGTTGCCGCAAAGGCATTGTTGTAGCTTTCTTCGTAC
>CANHCM010000008.1 GCA_947459155.1 Bacteroidota bacterium
GGTTTGAGGGCTATGAGCTTCGGAATCAGCTCAGCTTGGCGCTCCGGACCTACATAAAGTGTGATGGTATCGGGTGCCGAGTTCGGAAGCACCGTTTCAATGCTTACATCTCCAACATAACCTGACTTTAATCCAAAAGCCTTAACCTGAATTTGGTGTTCGCGCAGTGCGCGGATGGCTTTAAACGAATAGCGGTCGGGGTTTGTACTAGCACCCACAACGAGGGTGAAAGGAGTGGAATTAGAGTTCATGTTGGGGGTGCAAATATCCGGCAGACTGGAGTATTTCCAAGGGTAGTTGCAGCCGATCGAGCTCAGTTCTAAGAAAAAGTTCCAACTCTGGAAAATGTCCGAAATAGTCGCGGGCCTTGATAAAGCAGGAAAGTAGGAGCAATGGTCTCGCTTTGTGAAAATCCGACGAAGCCGAAATTTTTACACTCACCCACATCATTTTCTTTCCGAAATGATGCCAATCGGCCATTCCGCAGGCAATAACCTGATCGCGAACCTGCTTCTTAAATGGAAGATCAAGCAACCCGTTGGAATGGATATGTCCCACGTTCCGATTGAATATCCGAAACTCCGTTCCTCCATACACATAATTCGAACGCTCCACCTCAGGCCACGAGGTTACCTCAACCACAATCGATCGAATAACCTGTTGCAAATCCGGAAACTTCTCCCGAAAGCGTTCTTCCTCCGCCTGTAACTCCAAAATACGCTTCCGTTTGCTATGATTCATTGTTTCGTTCTGCACAGTAGAAACACAAAGCCTTGTGCAATGTTCAAAACACCCTCATTACAATTCCGACAATTTCTCTTCATAGCATCTTGTTGATTCTGAAAGCATTCAATAAATGAGTGAAGTCAATTTTGTCGATTCTCCTGAAAATCTGCATTCCTCATTTTTTCAAGCAGCTTATTATCAGGCATTATGATCTCAAAAAAAGCTAAACGTTTATAAACGTTTATAAATGTTTAAATACCGACTAAAGGGCAGAGACGGTTGTAACTTTGCTTCGGAGGGTGGCTCGCGGCCGGCCCCTGTGGGGCCTGCCCCCCTTCACACCCATGTTTCTCAAAACACCCTTAAAATTCCGATTGTTTTTTCTCATACACAACGAGTTTTCAACAAACTGTGGAACGTAATGGCATCCGTGTACATTTGTAAAAACGCCTTACTGTGATTATTGCTGTACCCACCGAGACCAAAGCGCGAGAAACCCGCGTTGCCCTCAGTCCTGATGTAGTTAAGGAACTTTGCACCAAAGGATTCACAATCCGCGTGCAGGCCGGCGCCGGAATTAAATCATGGATCAGCGACGAAGAATATCAAAAGGCCGGAGCCGAAATAGTACCCACAGCCGAAGCCTTGCTGGCAGAGGCCGACGTGGTGCTAAAGATAAACGCTCCTTCGCCCGATGAAGTAAAGCTCATCAAGTCTGACGCGGTACTCATTAGCTTTCTTTACGCGGCAACCTCACCGGAGGTGGTAAGTGCTTGCGAGGCGCGTGGATTATCGGTATTCTCCATGGATGCCATCCCGCGAATCTCGCGCGCCCAGAAAATGGATGCCCTCAGCTCTCAAAGCAATTTGGCTGGATACAAGACGGTCATTCTCGCCGCCAACGCCTTTGGGAAGATTTTCCCGATGCTGATGACTGCCGCAGGAACAGTAAAACCGGCCAAGGTCGTAATCATGGGGGCGGGCGTCGCCGGATTACAAGCCATCGCTACTGCAAAACGACTTGGAGCCATCGTCGAAGTGAGCGACATACGCCCCGAAACCAAAGAACAGGTCGAATCGCTCGGTGGCAAGTTCATCGAAGTAAAGGCCGATGAAAGCATGAAAACCGAAGGGGGCTACGTTAAAAGCGTTTCCGACGAGTTTCTGCGCAAACAACAGGAACTCATCGCCAAACACGTGGCCGAAGCCGATATCGTCATCACCACAGCCCTCATTCCGGGTAAAAAAGCGCCCTTACTCATCACCGAAGCCATGGTAAAATCGATGAAGAGCGGCTCTGTGATCGTCGACATGGCCGTGGAGCAAGGTGGAAACTGCGCCCTGAGCGAACTCGATAAAACCGTGGTCAAAGAAGGAGTCACAATCATCGGCGAATCGAACCTGCCAGCCTTACTCCCGCTGAACGCCAGTCAATTGTACGCACGAAATATCGCCACCTTCCTCCAACACCTCGCCAATGCCGACGGCTTCCGCTGGGAAATGGAAGAGGAAATTACCAAAGGCTCCTTAATCCTTCATCGTGGAAAGAGAGTTCATCCTTCAGTTACTCAACAATAACAAGCAAATAAGTCAACATGGAAGTTATAACTACCTTTCTGTCTGAACACATCAATCTCATCTACTTTATTATCCTTTCGGTGTTTGTTGGGGTAGAGGTCATCGGACATGTGCCTACCGTCATCCACACGCCACTCATGTCGGGCGCCAATGCTATCCACGGAGTGGTAATTGTTGGAGCCCTTTACGTAATGCTTCACCTACAGCCCGACGATATTGCGGGTATGATCGTGGGATTTCTGGCCGTTTTGCTTGGAACCCTCAATGTGGTGGGTGGCTTTGTGGTGACAGACCGCATGCTTGAAATGTTTAAGAAGAAAAAATAACGCGAGGCCATGAATAAAGCGCTACTCGAAATCGCCTATCTGATAGCTTCCATAACCTTCGTGTTTGGTTTGAAGCTGATGGGAAATCCCAAATCGGCCCGCAAAGGCAACCTGATCGCAGCAGGCGGTATGACGGTGGCTATTCTTGGCACACTGATCTTCCACGACCAGCCAGTTTCGCCGGTAATTTATGCGGTAATCCTCGCCGCTATTGCTTTAGGCACCGTTGGTGGATGGCTTACCGCGAAAAAGGTTGCCATGACTAAAATGCCCGAGCTTGTATCCTTATTCAATGGAATGGGCGGAGCCTGTGCAGCACTCATTTCAATCATCGAATACCCCAACTTAAAAGAACAACCCGGCGCCCTGATTGCCGTATTGGCCGGTTTGGTGATCGGAACCGTTTCATTCACAGGCAGTATGGTGGCCTTTGCCAAACTGAATGGCTCGCTCAACAAGGCCATCCGGCTTCCGTCTTACAACATCATCAATACCGCAATGATGCTCGTGGTTATCGGGCTCGCAGCCATGATGGTCATTTCAGGAAGCTTCAATACAAGCATGATGTTGTATGTTTTGCTTGCATTGGCTGCTGTGTACGGAATCCTCTTCGTAATTCCCATTGGCGGTGCCGACATGCCAGTGGTCATCTCTTTACTGAACTCATTTACCGGTTTGGCGGCCGCAAGCGGCGGATTTCTTTACGACAACAAAGCAATGCTCACGGGTGGAATTTTAGTGGGCTCGGCAGGAACACTGCTCACCATTGTGATGTGCGAAGCCATGAATCGCCCGCTTTCTAATGTGATTTTTGGGGCATTCGGTGGCGGTTCAGGTGGTGGTTCCGGCGCTTCGGAAGGTGGAACAGTAAAGGATATTCAGGTTTCCGACCTTGCGGTTTTGATGAATTATTCGCGGAAAGTGGTCATCGTTCCAGGCTATGGACTGGCCGTTGCGCAAGCTCAACATGTGATTCACGAAATTGAACTTTTGCTCGAAAGCCGAGGTGTTGAAGTCAAGTACGCCATTCATCCGGTTGCCGGTCGCATGCCCGGACACATGAACGTGCTGCTGGCCGAATCCAATGTGGAATACGACAAGCTGGTCGAAATGGAAGACATCAACCCCGAATTTGCCACCACAGATGTGGTGCTGATCGTAGGAGCCAACGATGTGGTAAACCCGGCTGCGAAAACCGACCCAAGCAGTCCGATTTACGGCATGCCCATCCTTGAAGTTGAACAAGCCTCCCACGTGATCGTCAACAAACGCTCGATGAATGCCGGTTACGCCGGAATCGATAATCCGCTGTTTTATTCCACCAAAACCAGCATGTTGTTCGGAGACGCCAAATCGGCACTTACCGCACTCGCCAACGAGTTAAAAAGCCTTTGATGCGCTCCAGACTGAGGCGTTCTGATAGCACATACATCAAAAATGGAAGGTAAGCCGTCTTGTAACGGAGCAAACCACCGGTTACCGGCGTGGTAAATCCTACAATAAAGGCCAGGAGCAGAGAAAAAAGCAGCACCGACCAGGCAAAGTGACTGAATCTATGTTTCCCCGGCCACACCAAAAGTCCTAAACAAAGCAAGAGCAGCACACTTTCCGCGGCAGCCATCCACACAAAAGGACCACCACCTGAGGTATCGCCCAGCGGACCCACTAAGCCCCGCCAGACCGAGGGCAGAATTTCAGCGACAAACTGAGCCCAGTCCTCTACCGGAGTGTAAAAGGCCATCGACCGTGCCTCACCTAAAATTGCCGATTTAAGGGCTTCCTCTCGTTTCGACCAAAGCATTTGAATCGCGTCCTCTGCCAATCCGAGATAAATCACTCCTAATACAAAGAAAATTAGAGCAATGAATGAAACTACTCGCAGTTTTGGTTTAAGTCTCAGGAGTAAAAAAAGGAAGAGGGCTGGAATCAGTGCAGCCACCACGTAATACTTGGTCAACAGCACCAGTAAAAAGGCCGGAACTCCAACCATTAACCTTCTGGCCGGGCTGTTTTGGGTGTTGATGACCGCCGCGAAAACCAAGGCCAATCCGGCCAGCACTAAACTATCTTTCAACAATCCTGAACACCAGAACATCACCGAGGGCATACACCAAAGGCTCAATAGTCCGATGGTGGAAAGTGAGTCTTTGGCAATGAGTGCCTTGCTCAGCGAACAGAGTGCAAGCACCACAAAGAGATTAAAGAACAGCAGATGCGTTACAATCCAGCCTCCGGTAAGGGGAAACAGCAAGGCATGGATGCGGGTAACCATGCGATTGGAGTGGAATAGATTACTGTCGGTGGTTTGACTAAACCGCAGCCATTGCTCGCTGTGTGGGGCCCAATTGCTGAGTTGCTGCTCCACCTCAGGCTCCTGTTGAAGACCCAATACCAAATTCACATAGCGACTCGGGTGCTCGGGAAGCTGCTGAGCAATTACCGCCGCATCATCAAAAAACTTGTAGATGTCGGCTGTTTTTCGGTCGGTATAATAAAACGTGTAGATGGCAATCAAAGCCGCCCCGGCCGCACATTTCAACACAAAAAGCAGCGGCACTGTGCGCTTGTCGAAGCCCGGCAACCTGAACATGGGCAGTCGCCACAGGGCCATCAGCATCAAAGCGAGCCAGAAAACAAAGAGAAATCCCTGAATCAACATGAATGGACCAAGGTAAGCCGAGCCGGGCGAATTCCAAAGCGCCGGAATTAATCCGCCAATTCTGCATTTCTCCGCTATCTTTGACGCGATGATGGCAGTTTTGGGATTTATCACCATGGATTGGCTCGATGTGGTTGACATCCTGATTGTTGCTGTTCTCCTTTATCAGCTTTACAACCTCATCAAGGGAACCGCTGCCATCAACATCTTCTTCGGGATTCTCCTGTTTTACCTGCTTTGGCTCTTCGTTAAAGCCTTAAACATGCAGCTGTTGGCCACCATACTCGGTCAGTTCATTGGAGTTGGAGCCATTGCCTTAATTATCGTATTTCAACAGGAAATTCGCCGCTTTCTGCTCATGGTAGGCTCAAGGGGTTTGTTCAACCGCGAGAACTACCGTTCCTTCTCCGGATTTAGCTCCTCTCAGTACGGAAATCTGCATTACGAGGCTATTGTATCGGCCTGCCAACGCATGGCTCTTCAAAAGTGCGGCGCCCTCATTGTGATTGCCCGGCGCTCCGATTTAAAGTATTACATCAACACCGGCGAAAGGCTCGACGCCGAAATCACCGCCAGTATTCTGGAGTCTATCTTCTTTAAAAACAATCCCTTGCACGATGGCGCCGTTGTTATTTCCGACAACCGCATCAAGGCCGCCAAATGCGTGATGCCCCTCACCGAAAATACCATTTTCCCGATTCAGCTGGGACTTCGCCACCGCGCCGCAGTGGGAATCAGTGAGCTGAGCGACGCCATTGCCATTGCAGTATCTGAGCAAAGTGGCGAAATCTCCTTGGCCCGTAACGGAGCCCTCAAAACCAATATCACCCCAAAACAATTGGGTGAAGTATTGGCTGAGGAGTTCGACAATTGATAAAAGGAAAAACCCCGCTTTGGGCGGGGCTTTTCGGAAGATATAGAGAGGAGCAATTGCCTATCGGAAACCCATGATGTGGCGGTTGAGTTCATCAACACTGCTGCTGAAACTGAAAGCGTTGTTGACTAAAAAGTAGCTTCCCGGATCAGCAACGTATGGGTAAGCGAACTTGAGAAAATCTAAACGCGAGCTCTCAAAACTGAGCAATCGGGCAATGTCGGTAACCTGAGCAGAGGTAAGTCGGTTCGAACTCACAATCTGCATGGCCAACTGCAAACGATTTGAATCGAAACTCTGCTGGGAGATTTGCTGAATCATCATCGAAAACGTTCCGCCATCAACACCCATAAACTGCTGCTGCTGAATAATCTGCTGCTGGGGAAAGAACTGCTGCTGGGGCTGAACAAATTGTTGTTGCGGGAAAAACTGTTGCTGCGGATTTACAAACTGAAACTGCTGCTGGGTTAAGGGCTGCTGAATCACCACTTGCTGTTGTACCGGAATGTAATTGCCCCAATGATCAATCATGAATTGTCCTTGTAAAGGATCGGTGTAATACATGATGCCGGTAAGCGGATCGGTGAAAAATTGATTCCCGGGCTGCATGAAGGGATCTTGCATCACTAAGCCGGGTTGTGACCAAAACTGAACGTTAACGCCGGGCTGCTGAACCACACCTGGATTGAAGAACGTACCTGGATTGGTCGTTGTAGTGGTGGTGGTAGTTTGCTGCTGGATAATTACCTGACTGTTTACCATCCCGGTAAGGAGCAGGGTTCCGAGGAGGAGAGTAGTCGTTTTCATAGCTTCCGGTTTTGATTTTCCGCTTTCAAAGTTCCTGCCAAAAATTCATCTAATTTCGAACCCTGAATTAAAATCTCATGAAAAAAGCAATCATTCAGACTCAATACGGCAATATGACCGTAGAATTCTTCGAAAAAGACGCACCCGGAACCGTCGATAACTTCGTTCGCCTCGCTCAGTCGGGTTTTTACGATGGCCTCAAATTTCACCGCGTAATCCCTGGTTTTGTGGTACAGGCAGGCTGTCCAAAAGGAATTGGTACCGGCGGACCAGGCTACACCATTAAATGTGAACTCGACGGAGGCAATCAGTACCACGATCGTGGAGTGCTATCGATGGCTCATGCCGGACGCGATACCGGTGGATCACAGTTTTTTATTTGCCACAACCGCAGCAATACCGCTCACCTCGATCGTAAGCACACGGTGTTCGGCAAAGTGATTGAGAACGTCGACATCGTCGATCAAATTCGGCAAGGCGACCTCATTGAGAAAATTACCATTACTGAAGAAGCCTGATGACCGGTATTGCCGTACATGGAGGTGCCGGAACGCTCGATCGGGCGGCGATGACGCCTGAAGCAGAGGCGCTTTACCGCTCGGCCTTGCAGGAAGCGCTTTTGGCCGGCGATGCCCTGCTCAAATCCGGAGCATCGGCGATCGACGCCGTGATAGCCGCAGTAAAGGTGCTCGAAGACTGCCCGCTGTTTAATGCTGGAAAAGGCGCCGTGTTCACCCACAATAAAACCCATGAGCTGGACGCCTCGCTGATGTGCGGAAAAACACTCAAGGCCGGCGCAGTGGCAGGAATTGCCGGAGTTCCCAATCCAATTGTCCTCGCCCGGGAGGTGATGGACCATTCAGAACACGTTCTGCTTTGTGGTAAAGGAGCCGAAGATTTTGCCCGCCACCGAGGATTTCAGTTTCAACCCGAGTCGTACTTTCATACCGATTTCCGCTACAACCAGCTGCTGCAGGTTATCCACGAAGAAGGTGCCTTTCTGGATCATTCGGTTTCAACAAGTCCTCCCGACAAAAAATTTGGCACCGTCGGAGCCGTGGCGCGCGATGTTCAGGGAAACCTGGCTGCCGCGACTTCAACCGGTGGTATGACCAATAAACGGTGGGGCAGGGCAGGAGACAGCCCGATCATCGGGGCCGGAACCTACGCCAACAATAACACCTGCGCAGTAAGCTGCACCGGCCACGGCGAGTTCTTCATTCGTTCGGTAGTGGCCTACGACCTCTCATGCCTCATGGAATATAAAGGATTGAGCCTCGAGCAAGCCTGCCACGAAGTCGTTAACAAGAAACTCGTAGAGCGCGGTGGAGAAGGCGGCCTCATTGCCATCGATGCGCTCGGAAACATTTGCCTCCCTTTCAACTCAACCGGAATGTACCGCGGTTGGAAATACATCGACTCAGAACCATTCACTGCCATCTATTAGCATGAAAAAGCATATTGTTGTTATTGCGACCACTTTGTTGTTTGCTGGCGGATTTTCAGCACAAAGTCAGAAGACGCAAGTTAAAATGCCGAACTTCAAAACCATGCCCTACGACAGTGCATCGGTTCCGCGAGAGCGCTTTGTCGATTTCCAGCATTTGTTGTTGGAGGTTTCCTTCGCGCCCGAACAAGGCTTGGTAAAAGGCTTCGTGACACATACTTTCAATCCGCTGCGCAAGCAAGTGGATTCATTTTTTGTCGATGCCCCTGGAATTCTGGTTTCTGAGCTAAAGCTGGATGACCAAGCGGTTCGTTACAGACAAACGGCCGAAGAAATCTGGGTGTATCCTTCCCGCACGCTCTCGCAGGGGGCTCAGCATACCTTAAGTATTCGCTATGAGGCGAAACCCCGCAAAGGCATCTACTTTATTGGTTGGAACGACGCAACAGGCAGGGCGCGTAAACAAATCTGGACTCAAGGACAAGGCATCGATAACCGCTACTGGATACCGATGTTCGACTACATGAACGATAAAATCACTTCGGAAGTGAAAGTGTTGATGCCCAAGCCATTCAAAGTGCTTTCTAACGGAGTACTATTGTCATCCACCGAACAGGGAAACAACCAGCTTTGGCACTATAAAATGAGCCACCCTCATGCACCTTACTTAATTATGTTGGGGATTGGTGATTATGGTATCGAAACGCGGAGAAGCGCAAGTGGAGTGGCCATGGACCTTTGGTATTATCCTGATCAGGCCGATAGGGTAGAGCCTACCTACCGATTTAGCAAGGAAATGTTCGACTTTTTTGAACAGGAAATTGGCGTGCCTTACCCTTGGGAGAAGTATTCGCAAATACCGGTTCAGGACTTCCTCTACGGAGCGATGGAAAATACGACGGCTACTGTGTTTGGCGACTTTTTCTACAACGATGCCCGTGGCTACCTCGACCGCAAGTATGTGGGTGTGAATGCACACGAATTGGCGCATCAATGGTTTGGCGATATGGTTACGGCCATCACGCCCGTACACCATTGGTTACAAGAGAGTTTCGCCACCCATTACAACATGATTTATGAGCGGGAAGCTCTGGGCCTGGATTATTTCGACATGGCCCGCCGAAACGCCCAGAATTCAGCATTCAATGCCTCCTCGCGTGACCTTTTCCCCATTGCTCATTCGCAGGCTGGCAGCACCCGCTGGTACCCCAAAGGCGCCGTGGTTTTGGAAATGCTGAAGTACGTGATTGGTCGCGAAGACTACAACCGCGCGGTGAAATACTACCTCGAGCGCAATGCTTACGGAAATGTCGATTCGCACGATTTACTCCGTGCTATCCACGCCACCACCGGTCAATCGCTGGATTGGTTTTGGGAGCAATGGGTGTATCGCGGAGGCGAGCCTACTTATGCCGTAAGGTCGCTTCAAAATGCACAATCTGTGATGTTTAACGTAGTGCAGAAGCAAATGCAAGAGCCGGCAGTCGGTTTATTCAAAATGCCCTTTGTATTTGAGGTATGGTATACCGATGGAACGGTGACGCGGAAAAAAGTGTGGATCGAAAACAAAGAAACAAACGTCGAAATCCAGTTCACGCCGGGAAAAAAAGTGGCCTACTGGCTGTTCGATCCCAACAACGAAGTGATGAAAGCCATCGACTTTCCGAAATCAACAGAAATGCTCATTGCACAAGCCAACAGCGCAAGCCACATGCTCGACCGGCTCGATGCGGTGCTGAGTCTGGGAAATCTGCCGCTCACAGAGGTTCGAAAAGAACTTCAGACCATTTTCAGAAAAGAAAAATCGGTTTATGTCCGCAAGGCGATTCTCGAAATTTTGTCGCCCGACAAGGATAAATCCAGCCGAAAGCTCTTCGCGGAAGCCTTGGCTGCTCCCAGTTGGGAAATTCGTCAGGCTGCCCTGCAAAACCTCGATACACTGACCAAGGAGTTTGTAAAGCCCGTAGAAAACTTGATGAGCGACTCCAGCTACGTCACCCTCGAAGCCGCCCTCGATAAGCTCTGCAGCCTGGGTCCGGTTGAGAGCTATCTCGCCAAAACCAAAGGTGTGGTGGGCAATAACGCCCATAACGTGCAGATTACCTGGCTCAAATACGCCATCCGCAATGGACAGAAAAACTACGTCGATACCCTCATCGATCTGTGCAGCAACGCGTTCGAGTTCAACACACGTCGCGCCGCATTTGCCCTGGCCAAGGATTTAGTTGTCATCAATACAAAAATGATAGATCACGCTTGGGATGCGGCATTAAATCCCAACAGCCGACTCAGCAATGGAGGTCTCGGCGTGCTCATCTGGGCCTATGGTCTGAGCGACTGGAAGGCAGCCGTTGAAGCAAAACTCGCCACGCTGGGCAACAGCGATTGGGAACAAGTCCTCAAAGACAGAATCACCAAGCCGAAAAAGTAAGACTGACCACTTACAAAAACGAACAGGCCGTGCATCCGCAAAACGATGCCGGCCTTTTTGGTTTTTATTTGGGCGCCTGCCCGGTTCAGCTCCATTTTCTGTCCCAACTTTTCGGTCGGGCACCCGGCCTTACGCCTTAGTCCCGGATCGCTCCGCGTCCGGGCGCTGCCGGCTTCAGTCCGTGGCGCAACCCATCATTCGAGCCCTTGAGGCCCGGTCTGCTTTCCAGCCCAAAAAAGAACCGCAAAATTGCTTTTCCACAATTCAACAGCGTCGCTACAAGTTGAATCCGGTTTTGGTCGTAGCGCTAAGGCCTGCTGAAAGAGTCGGCAATGCATAAGATTCGAGCCGCAGGCTAAGAAGCAGATGATTTTTTCTGGCAAAGGAAATGACTTAGATTTTGAAAGACCATCTGCAGCCGAATTGAAAAACCGGGCTCAAAACCTCGCATTTAATTGGGTTCAAAAAGTTGTTAGACCGCTTAAAATAAATTCATTTAGTGTTTTTAATTCGTACTAACGAAGACGGAAACACCCAATACTGGTGTGGTGGGCCTTGGTTTTCCACATCGCTTTCACAGACTTATTCACCGGGCTGTTCATTTCAAAAAATGGAGTTTGGTTGGGAGTATTGACGGGAGCCCGAACTTTACATCGGGAAGGGGAAAGCTGCGGGATTCCCTTCGCCCTTTTCCTCAAAATTGTCAAGGGAAAAATGCAGAGAGTGTCACAAAGAAATTAACAGAGTTAGGGTTTTGAGTAGAATTTATTGTCCGTTTATACCTCAGTAAATACCCTTGTTCGAAAAGTTATAGCGCCTTCAATAGATTGTGTTTAGCTCCAATCCATCCTGTTCGGAGGCTTATATCCACTTCCAGCAAGCTCCGTTGAAGATTTGAGGCTATTTCGTTCATCAACACACCAAGGCTCTGCTGCGCGATGGTTCAGCCTATCACTGAATTCTCAAGGCTTTATCAGAAAAATTCAGGCACAGTGAAAGGTCATCCCTAAAACCCATAAAAAAAAGCCCCGACTAAGGCCGGGGCTCGAAAATGTATATCTAAACTTCAGATTTCGCGAAGGATTAGCTGTTGGCCGCCTTTTCAGGCTTCGGAAGCAAGGCTTTACGACTCAATTTGAGCTTGCCGGTCTTCTTGTCCACATCAATCAACTTCACTTCAACAATCTCACCTTCCTTGAAGATGCCATCCATCGTCTCGATGCGGCGGTGATCAATCTCCGAAATGTGGAGAAGGCCATCTTTGCCCGGCATAATCTCAACGAAAGCACCAAAGGCCACAATCGACTTCACTTTGCCTTGATAAATGTCGCCAATTTCGGGAGTGGCCGCAATGGCGCGGATTCTGGCAACAGCCTTATCAATGCTCTCTTTATCGTTCGATGAAATCTGCACAACACCTTGATCGCCCACTTCTTCAATAACAATTACGGTATTGGTCTCACGCTGCATCTCCTGAATAATCTTTCCACCAGGCCCGATTACAGCACCAATGAATTCCTTTGGAATGCGCAATTCAATGATTCTTGGAGCATGTGGCTTGTAATCCTCGCGAGGAGCAGAAAGCACCTTTGTCATCTCACCCAAAATGTGCAAACGTCCCTCTTTGGCTTGATTCAAAGCGTTTAACATGATTTCATAGCTCAGTCCATGAACCTTAATGTCCATCTGGCAAGCCGTGATGCCATCTTTGGTTCCTGTAACTTTAAAGTCCATGTCACCAAGGTGGTCTTCGTCGCCGAGAATATCCGACAACACCGCGTACTTATTGCCATCGTCGGTAATCAAGCCCATCGCGATGCCCGAAACCGGCTTGGCCAGCTTCACACCGGCATCCATCAGTGCCAGAGTTCCGGCACATACTGTAGCCATCGATGAAGATCCATTGGACTCGAGAATATCGGAAACAATACGAATGGTGTATGGATTTTCCGGAGCCTGAGGTACCATCGGCTTTATTGCACGAAGGGCCAGGTTTCCATGTCCAATCTCACGACGGCTGGTACCGCGACTCGCACGGGCTTCACCGGTAGAGAAGGAGGGGAAGTTGTAATGCAACAGGAAGTTATTCGTTCCTTCAACCACCGCACCGTCAATCATTTGCTCATCCATCTTGGTACCTAAAGTAACCGTGGTCAGCGACTGTGTTTCGCCGCGGGTAAAGATGGCCGAACCATGGGCAGAAGGCAAGTAATCCACTTCACACCAGATTGAACGAATGTCGGTAAGTCCGCGACCATCCAAACGTTTACCCTCATTGAGAATAACCTGACGCATCGCTTTTTTCTCCACATCGTGGAAGTAAACACCAATCAATGGCGCTTTCACTTCTAATTCTTCAGGACTCAACGACTCCTCGAATGCTTTCCGAATGGCCTTAAATGCTTCAGAGCGGGCTTTCTTGTTGGCATTTCCGGAACGCGCAACTTCCACGCAGCCATCGTAACAGAAGGCGAAAACAGCGTCGCGAAGTGCTTCGTCGTGGGTTTCGTGACTGTAAACACGCTTAGGCGAAGAGGAGGGAACCAGGGCCGCCAACTGGCGGATGGCTTCAAGCTGCACCTTAATTGCGTTGTGTGCAGTTTTGATGGCCTCAAGCATTTCCTGTTCAGAAACTTCCTTCATTTCGCCTTCTACCATCACGATGCTGTCTTCTGATGCCGCAACAATAATGTCGATATCGGCATGAGCTAAAGCTTCGATGCTTGGATTGATTTCCATCTTTCCGTTGATGCGCGCAACGCGAACCTCCGAAATTGGACCGTTGAATGGAATATCAGAAACGGCCAAAGCCGCCGATGCAGCCAGACAGGCGAGACAGTCGGGGAGATGTACCTTGTCGGAAGAAATGAGCTGGATGCTCACTAAGGTGTCTGAATGGTAATCGTCGGGGAAAAGTGGACGTAGAGCACGGTCGACTAGGCGAGAAATAAGAATTTCATTTTCTGAAGGACGAGCTTCACGCTTGAAAAAACCTCCGGGAAACTTTCCGGTAGAGGCATATTTCTCTTGATATTCGACGGTGAGCGGGAGGAAATCTACGCCTTCTTTGGCGTCTTCGTTACTTACTACGGTCGCCAACAACATGGTACCGCCCATTTTAACAACCACCGAACCATGCGCTTGCTTGGCGAGCTTACCGGTCTCGATGGTAATCTCCTGCCCATCAGGCATGGAGAAAGTTTTTTTAACTCCTAGATTCATAGGTGTTTGGAAATTGATAAGGAAAAAAAGAAAAAGGCAATCCAATGAATTGCCTTCTTCGAAAGTGTAATCAGAATTACTTTCTGATGTTGAGTTCTTTGATGAGCGACCTGTACTTGGTGATGTCTCGGTCTTTCAGATAGTCGAGAAGACTTCTGCGCATACCCACGAGCTTGATCAGCGAACGCTGGGTTCCAAAGTCTTTCTTGTTGATTTTCAGGTGCTCGGTCATCATGTTGATGCGTTGTGTAAACATCGCAATCTGACCCTCAGTTGAGCCGGTGTTCGTTTCGGATCCACCGAATTTGGCAAAAATTTCTTTTTTTGCTGCGGATGTCAATGCCATTGTATTGATTCTTCTTTTACAGGAGCGCAAAGATAGATAAAAATGCTCAGCAAAAAAGTTTGCTAATCAAAAAATTAACGATTGCTTGTTGATATCACTCCAAGGCACCTTTAACAGCCGGGGCACAGTCTTTTTTCATCAGCATTCTGAGCACGTTCGCCAGTCGATGCTTAAGATCGCGACGTTCAACGATGAAATCCAAAAAGCCATGTTCCAACACGAACTCAGCGGTTTGAAATCCTTCAGGCAAATCTTTACCTATGGTTTCTTTTACTACGCGTGGACCGGCAAAACCAATCAATGCGCCGGGTTCTGCAATGTTTAAATCGCCCAGCATGGCATACGAAGCCGTAACGCCACCGGTTGTTGGATCGGTGAGGAGGCTGATGTAGGGGAGACCTGCCTCGCTTAACAGGGTAAGTTTGGCCGATGTTTTAGCCATCTGCATGAGCGAAAATGCTGCTTCCATCATTCGGGCTCCGCCCGATTTGGAGATAATCATCAACGGGAGCTTGTGCTTGATGCAATAATCGATTGACCGAGAAATCTTTTCGCCAACCACAGAACCCATCGAACCGCCGATAAACTCAAAGTTCATGCAGGCGACCACCAACTTCACATCGTCGACCAGACCAACGGCGCACGACATTGCATCTTCATAACCGGTTTTTTGTTGGGTAGCGGTAATCCGGTCGGCGTACTTCTTAGTGTCGACAAATTGCAACGGATCTGTAGGCAAAATGCCGTCGAACAACTCCGTGTATTCCTGGTCATCAAAAAGAATCGCGAAATATTCTCTGGAATTGATGCGCTCGTGATAGCCGCAGTTGGCACAAACCCAGAGATTGTTCTCATGGTCGCCGGAAGAATAAATCTTTTTGCAGGATGGACATTTGTACCAAAGGCCTTCGGGAGTTTCTTTTTTCTCGAGGGTTGATGTGGTGATGTTTTTACTTTTCCTTTTAAACCAACTCATGGGATTTTTTCTGCGGAACGTTTCGGGAATGCAAAACGGGCAACAAACGTAACGCAAAATCACGACAGAACAAAACCTTCAGACAGCCTCCAATGTACTGGATGCAAACTATTGATGACCAAATGGATAGCCGATTATCTGTAAACTCATATGTCTTATAATTAATATTATGTTAAGTATAGAATTCCAAGAAGAAGGCCCGTAGGCCTCCTCTTTACTTGTTCATGAAAACCATTATGGCTGCATCTCCTTTTTGATGGCTTCAAACTTATCGGTCAAATTCAAGCGAACATAAAGTTGCTTGAGCGCCTTCATGATATCCATGCGGTCTGACGAACCCACAGGTGTTAATTCTTTGGCTTTCTCCAGATACTCCATGGCAAGCTTCAATTGCTCATCGGCGGCCTTCAGGCCGGCTTCATACTTCTTGGTATCCTTCTCATTGTTGGCCGCATCTTGCAAACGCTTACCCTCGTTGTTGTAGTACGCTCCGAGGTTGTAGTAAGCTTGCCATGCGTCGGGCTTGATTTCAATCGCTTTTTTGTATGCGGCAATTGCATCATCCATCCTTTTCAAATTCTCGTATGTGCTTCCAGCAGCCAGGTACAAGGTGTGATTTGTTGGATCATTCTGAATGGCCAGCTTCAACAGCTCCTCCGCTTCTGCATTCTTCTTTTGTCTGAATAAATGATTCAGATTTTCGGTCAACAAGGCCTGATTTCTTGGGAATTTCTTCCTGCCTTCCTCCAGCTTGGCAATTCCAGTAGCTGTGTCCGCTTTGGCTAAATAAGCCTTGTACAACTGTCCGTACAAAACACCGGTGCTGTCTTCAGGCAACATTTTACCGTAATACTCGATAGCCTTGTCGTAATTACCCCCATTCATCGATGATACCGCGGCGTTTTGAATGGCTTCTTTGTCTACCGTACCCTTCTGGGACGAAAGCGATACCACCTTTTCGAAGTACTCAGTGGCTGCGCTGTAGTTTTTCTCATTGAATGCACCAATCCCCATCGTTTTGTAACCATAAATAGCGCGCATGTAACACTCATTGGCGTTTTCATACTTCGCATCCAGGGTATATGCTTTCTCATAGGCCTCTGTAGCGATTTTCAAGGGGTCGCCCGCCAGCTTAATCAAATCGGCATTTTTGCTCTCATGCATGGCCGAATACACGTTTCCACGCACATACCACGTTTTGGGCTTTCCCATGGTGCTTTCTGTGGTGATGGCCTCATCGATAAATCCTTTGGCCTTTTGCAAACTCTCAATATCGGTTCTGTCTTTGGTATAATAGCCCAAAGCATTGATGGCACTAACCACCTTGGCCTGCTGGGCTGTTAGCGGACCGCCCAAGAACAGTGTGGCAATCGCCAACCGGAAAAATCTCTTTTTCATGTTATTCGTTATTGTCTGAAGTTTCTGTGGTTGAATTATTTACGTCCTCTCCTCCGCCCTCTTCGCCGGTGCTCTCCTCTTCTTCTTTATCAACAACCGTTACAGCGGCAATATTTTCGTTCTCTTTCAATTTAATGAGCCTCACGCCTTGTGTAGCGCGACCCTGAACGCGGAGGTCTTCCACCGGAGTTCTGATTGTAATGCCCGAACGGGTAATGATCATCAGGTCATCCTCATCTTTCACACCAATGATGGCAATCAAATCGCCGGTTTTCTCGGTAATGTTGATGGTCTTCACCCCTTTTCCACCCCGATTGGTGATTCGGTATTCTTCAATCTCAGAGCGCTTTCCGTATCCTTTTTCCGATACAACCAACACCTGAGTGCTTGTGCTTTCGGCGCAAACCATACCTACCACTTCATCCTGTTCGTCTTTCAGGGTAACGCCTCGTACTCCGGCTGCATTGCGCCCCATTGGACGAACCTTCGCCTCCGGGAATCGAATCGCCCTACCCGACTTTAATGCCATCATAATTTCAGAAGTACCATTGGTGAGTCTCGCTTCCAGCAAAGTCTCCCCTTCCCGAACTGTGATTGCATTGATACCATTGGCGCGCGGACGACTATAGGCCTCCAGGGAAGTCTTTTTAATGGTTCCCTTGTTGGTGCACATAATAATGTAATTGTTATTGATGTACTCCTCGTCGTTCAGATTCACCACATTCACATAAGCCATAACCTTATCGTCGGGCGGAATGTTAATCAGATTCTGAATCGCCCTTCCTTTCGAGGTTTTTGAACCCTCTGGCACTTCAAAGGCCCGCATCCAGAAACAACGTCCGTTTTTGGTGAAGAACAATAGATAATTGTGGGTCGTAGCGACAAAAAGGTGCTCGAGGAAATCCTCATCGCGGGTATTTGAGCCGATAGAACCCTTCCCTCCGCGCTTTTGGGTGCGGTACTCATTCAGGTTTGTACGCTTGATGTAACCCATGTGCGATACTGTAATTACGCATGGTTCATCCGCAATTAAGTCCTCGATTCGCTGATCATCGGCATCATATACTATATGTGTCCGACGCTCATCGTTATACTTGTCTTTAATTTCTACCAATTCATCCTTGATGATTTTCATCCGCAAGCCTTCATTGGCGAGGATTTCGCGCAAATACTCAATCGTCTTCATTAATTCGGCATACTCATCCCGAATCTTATCGCGCTCCAGACCGGTGAGGCGCTGAAGCGTGAGGTTAAGAATAGCCTTCGATTGAATTTCGGTTAACCCGAATGTCTCCATCAGGCCATCCTTCGCATCTTCTGGTGTTCGGCTTGCACGAATGAGGCTGATCACTGCG
The DNA here is from genome assembly GCA_947459155.1 of Bacteroidota bacterium. Taxonomy (GTDB): domain Bacteria; phylum Bacteroidota; class Bacteroidia; order M30B66; family M30B66; genus CAMCXT01. The sequence goes on from CANHCM010000008.1 coordinate 18,146, forward strand.
TCGAGGTTATCCAGTGCAATCAGGAAGCCTTCGAGAATGTGGGCACGTTTCTCCGCTTGTTCCAGCTCGTATTTTGTGCGCCGTACTACAACATCGTGGCGGTGTTCAACAAACGCGGCAATGAGTTGCTTCAAATTAAGCATCTCTGGGCGTCCATTTACGAGCGCAATGTTGTTAACTGAAAACGAGGATTGTAGCTGCGTGTATTTGAAGAGATTGTTGAGAACTACAGAAGTAATTGAGTCCTTCTTTAATTCATACACAATACGCATCCCATCGCGGTCCGACTCATCGCGCAAATCCGAAATGCCTTCCAGCTTCTTGTCATTGATTAGCTCGGCTGTTTTGCGAATCATCTCCGCCTTGTTAACCATGTAAGGGATTTCCGAAACGATAATCCGCTCACGGCCATTGTCGACCTGCTCAATCTCGGTCTTGGCACGCATTACAATACGACCACGTCCGGTTTCAAAAGCCTCACGAACTCCTTCATAACCGTAAATGATACCTCCGGTTGGGAAGTCAGGGGCTTTCACAAACTGCATCAGCTCCTGCACGGTGATTTCACGATTATCGATGTAGGCTACCGTGGCATCAACCACTTCTCCCAATTGATGTGGAGGCATATTCGTGGCCATACCCACCGCAATTCCCGCCGCGCCATTTATGAGGAGATTGGGAATTTTAGCAGGCAGAACCGATGGCTCTTCCAATGAGTCATCGAAATTAGGACGGAAATCGACCGTATTCTTTTCGATATCGGCCAGCATTTCCTCGGCAATTTTCTTCAAACGTGCCTCGGTGTAACGCATCGCTGCCGGACTATCACCGTCGATAGAGCCAAAGTTACCCTGGCCATCTACCAACATATAGCGCAAGCTCCAGGGCTGCGCCATACGAACCATAGTATCGTAAACCGAAGAGTCGCCATGTGGGTGATACTTACCCAGAACCTCTCCGACAATTCTCGCCGACTTTTTGTGAGGACGATTGGCCATCACCCCCAATTCTTGCATACCAAAAAGAACCCGACGGTGCACAGGCTTTAATCCATCGCGTACGTCGGGTAGTGCACGTGACACAATGACCGACATCGAATAATCGATGTAGGCCGTTTTCATTTCTTCTTCAATGTTAATCGGAATGATCTTTTCTCCGTCTGCCATATCTTCAGTTAAACCGTTTGTGTACGGTTGTTGTTAGTTGCTTGTAAAAATCAAGCAGCGAAGATACAGAAATCGTTTTTCCGACCCAGAAAAGCCTATGAACAGTATTAACAAAATTCTGTTTGAAATTAACAATCCTGAACGGACGACCGGAAATGCACACCGGTATATTTGTGCGTACTGCTTGTGTAATTTTCTATCTTTGAAAAGTTCATAAGCCACACCAACAGAAGACAAGATGGAAGCGAGATTTTCCCCCCGCGTGAAAGACGTTATCTCCTACAGCCGCGAAGAGGCACTTCGCCTCGGGCACGACTATATGGGAGTTGAACACCTACTGCTAGGCCTCATTCGGGAAGGCGAAGGCATGGCCATTCGCATACTGAAAAACCTAAAGGTCGATATTCAGGAGTTACGTCGACAGGTTGAAGCCTCAATTAAGGTGTCCTCAGGCAAGTCGTTAAATCTGAATCAGATACCTTTAGTAAAACAAGCCGAAAAGGCCCTCAAAATAACCTATCTTGAGGCCCGCTTGTTCAAAACTACACTCATTGGTACAGAGCATCTTCTGCTGGCGATTTTAAAAGATGAAGACAATATTGTAACTAAAACCCTCGAACGATTTAACGTGGACTACGGTAAGGTGCGCGATGAACTGAAAAATCTGTTGACGGAGGAACCGCGCGCGCAGGCTCCAAATAATCCGCTCGACGATGACAACGACGATGACAATGGAACATTTGGTGGCGGTGGCGGAGGCGCTAAAAAAGTGGCCGACTCCAAATCGAAAACACCAGTTCTCGACAACTTCGGTCGCGACTTGACCAAGGCCGCCGAAGAAGGAAAGCTTGACCCTATTGTTGGTCGTGAAAAAGAAATCGAGCGGGTATCTCAAATTCTCTCTCGACGGAAGAAAAACAACCCAATATTGATTGGTGAACCCGGTGTAGGTAAATCGGCCATCGCCGAAGGCCTCGCCTTGCGCATCGTTCAAAAGAAAGTTTCACGGGTGTTGTTCGATAAACGTGTAATCACCCTCGACCTCGCCTCCCTGGTGGCCGGAACGAAATATCGTGGTCAGTTCGAAGAACGTATGAAAGCCGTTCTCAACGAACTCGAAAAGTCGCCCGATGTAATCCTCTTTATCGACGAAATCCACACCATTGTCGGTGCCGGTGGAGCCAGCGGCTCATTGGATGCATCCAATATGTTTAAGCCTGCACTTGCGCGCGGAGAAATCCAGTGCATTGGCGCCACAACACTCGACGAGTATCGCCAATACATCGAAAAAGATGGAGCCCTGGAACGTCGTTTCCAGAAGGTAATCGTAGATCCAACTTCGGAAGAAGAAACGCTACAAATCCTCAACAATATCAAGGCGAAGTACGAAGATCACCACAACGTAATCTACACACCCGAAGCCTTGAAAGCCTGCGTTACCCTTACGCAGCGCTATGTTTCCGATCGCCATTTGCCCGATAAGGCCATCGACGCGCTCGACGAAGCTGGATCAAGGGTGCACATTACCAACATTCATGTACCGCAGAATATCCTCGATATAGAAGCGAAAATTGAAGAGGTAAAAGCCGAGAAAATTCAAGTGGTGAAGAGTCAGAAATACGAAGAAGCAGCTCGCTTGCGTGACAAAGAAAAGCAGCTCATCGAACAACTCGAAGCCGCCAAGAAAACCTGGGAAGAAGAAACAAGAAACAACCGTCAAACCGTTTCAGAAGACAATGTTGCGGAGGTAGTTGCCATGATGACGGGTGTTCCCACTCAGCGCATTGCACAAAACGAGAGCTCTCGTTTGGTGAAAATGTACGATGAAATTCAGGGCAAGGTAATCGGTCAGGATGAGGCGATTAAAAAGGTTGTCAAGGCCATTCAGCGTAATCGCGCCGGATTGAAAGATCCAAACCGCCCGATTGGTTCCTTCATCTTCCTTGGGCCAACCGGTGTGGGTAAAACGCAGCTGGCTAAAGTGCTTTCGAAATACCTGTTCGATTCTGATGATGCCTTGATTCGCATCGACATGAGCGAATACATGGAGAAATTCGCCGTGAGCCGTCTCATTGGTGCGCCTCCAGGTTACGTGGGTTACGAAGAAGGTGGTCAGCTTACCGAGAAAGTGCGCCGTAAACCTTATTCTGTGGTCTTGCTCGATGAAATCGAAAAAGCCCACCCAGATGTGTTCAACTTGTTATTGCAAGTGCTTGATGACGGCCAATTAACAGATTCGCTCGGTCGCAAAATCGACTTCAAGAATACCATCATCATCATGACGTCCAATATTGGTTCTCGTCAGCTCAAGGATTTTGGTCAGGGAGTCGGATTCTCCACTTCTGCCAAAGTGGCTTCGGCTTCCGACCACGAGAAAGGAGTGATTGAAAGCGCATTAAAGAAAGCCTTTGCGCCGGAATTCCTCAACCGCGTTGATGATGTAATCATGTTCAACTCATTGAGCAAGGAGAACATTAACCAGATTATCGATATTGAGTTGGCGCAGCTGTACCGTCGTATCGAAAACATGGGGTATAAAATCAAGCTCGAAGAAAGTGCACGCGACCATATTGTTGACAAAGGTTACGATGCCAATTTCGGTGCTCGACCGCTGAAGCGCGCCATTCAGAAATTTGTCGAAGATCCACTGGCCGAGCACATCATCAGCGCTAATCTTCAGGAAGGCGATTCCATCAACCTTACATTCGATGAAGAAAGTAAGGAGATTCACGTGAAAATCGTGAAAGGAAAGAAAAAGAAAAAGTCTGAAGACTCAGCAGAGACAGAGTAATTCGAAAGGCCGGTTTTCCGGCCTTTTTTTTTGTAACACGATACCGATTGATGATGGCTTGTCGAATGTCATTTTGGTGGTGGGCGCCTGCCTCGCTCAGCCTTGTCTTCCATTGAAGCCGCATAGCCGGGCACCGCGTGTTTCGCTGCTACTCCTCAAAACAGAGTCGCCCACAGCCGCTCTCTCCCACTCTCCTACCCTCACGCGCTCTTCGCACTCACTCTCCCTCCCACTCTGTTTTTCGGGGTATTCGCTGCACCCGCTGGCGCATTCATCCACTTGCAGCTACTCATTTGTAAAAGAGTCATCGGTCACTGAGTACCAATTCCATGACTCCATTATTGCGAATCCTGCAATTCAAACGAGTTTATAATCCAGTTGAAATCTACGAAAGCGCAACAGTGCAGCACTGTCACTGATATTTTCTTCGATTTATTTCTTCTTGATGTAATTTGAAGGTGGGTAATATTACCTTTATAGTAACTATTTAACACGCTGATTGTATATGTCTAAACAACTACTCTTCGCCTCATCTCTGCTTTTTTCGTCTTTGTCGGCCTCTTCTCAGCAGTTGTATTTCTACATGAACGATGCTTCAGTTCATATTTACACACTTGAGGAAGTCACCCGAATGGACTTTGAAGCCAATCAATTGCAGCTGCATTTGAACGACCAGAGCGTGGTCAATCTCGCGCTCGAGGATTTGAACTATTATCGTTATTTACCCGACGGCGTGACGCAAATTACCGAAGCTGATCGTCCTGAACTCCGCTTCTTCCCGAATCCTGCCGATCAGGAGCTCAATCTCCGCTTCAGCTTACCCGAAACTGGTAATGCTGCCGAAATTCGTCTCCACAATCTCAAAGGCGAAGTGGTGATGGTTCGTGAACTAAGCGCAAGTGCCAATGGCGAAGCCAAGCTCGACCTGAGTAAACTTCCCGCCGGCCAGTACTTCTGCACCCTTCGTTCCGGTAAAACGGTGATTTCGAAGGCGTTTATGAAACGATAAGTTGAAAGTTGAAAGTTGAAAGTGGACAATGAATATCTATTCAGGTTTTCATGAAGATAGACCGCTTTGAAGACGCAATTGCTTGGCAGAAGTCGAAGGTTTTGTGTATCGAAATATACAAAACCTTCGATATGATTAAAGACTTCGGCTTTAAAGATCAAATCCAACGCGCAGCGGTTTCAGTAATGAATAACATTGCCGAAGGTTTTGAACGAAAAAGCAATAAGGAATTTGCCCATTTTCTTTACATGGCCAAAGGTTCCTGCGGAGAGCTTCGTTCCATGCTCATTCTTGCGAAAGAACTCAATAAAATCACCAACGAAAAGCAAAAAGAACTTATCACCTTAGCTAAGGAAGTCTCGAAAATAATCTCTGGACTTATCAAATCCATCTCTACCCAATAAATCTACTTCAACGCTTTCTACTTTACACTGACCATCCTTTCTACTTTCTACTTTCTACTTTCCACTGACCATCCTTTCTACTTTCAACTTTCTACTCCCTCACCCTTTCTCTTTTCTACTTTCTACTTTAAACTTTTAACTTTCAAATCCCGCCCCTTTTCTCCTTTCTACTTTCTACTTTCCACTCAAGTGAAACGTCCATGAAAAAATTATACTCTACTTTTTTCCTTATAACCTTAGGGTTTATCGTGCAACTAGATGCTCAAACCTTGAAAAACATCCACCGCCACAACCAGCCGTTGTTGCGCATTCCAACCCATTTGGTTGACAAAGTGGAAACCGCTGATGTGCAGGGAGCACCGCATTTGCGGGTGATACAGTTTAACGGTTATGTAAGTGAAATTCCCTTGGCGCAAATCGACAGCATTACCCACAGCGAAGGCCAGGCGGTTGATCCGGCGCAATTAGGGAATCTGCGCACGGCATCAGTCATGGGTGTGGTAACTGGTCCCACCGGAGCACCGGAAATGAATGCGATTGTACGTTCTCCCTACGGTGGCGAAGAAACCCGCACCGATCCGAATGGTGTATTTTTCCTCAACAACATTTTGGTATACGACAAGCTCGGCTACATCACCATTACCAAACCAGGATTTCATCAAGGCTCGCGCAGCTTTTTGCCCCTCGAAACCGGAAGCAATCGGGTGAATGTGCAACTTTTACCCATGACGCAGCCGGCTAGTTTTACTGCTGCAAGCGGAGGCACGGTTACCTCTGGGTTATTGCAACTGAACTTCCCGGCCAATGCGGTTACCTTAAACGGTCAACCCTACACAGGAACGGTGCGGGTGTTTGCCGCAGCTTTAGATCCCACTTCAACTTCGATGTTCGACCAAATGCCGGGCGAACTGTTGGGTGGCATGAACGATTCATTGCGTTTACTGCGCTCATTCGGCATGGCCAGCGTGGAATTGCGTGATGCGAACATGAACGAACTGCAATTGGCCAATGGTGTTTCGGCCACTTTAACCTTTAACATTCCGGCTTCCTTACAGGCCGAAGCCCCAGCAACTATCGACTGGTGGAGTTTTGATGAAGCACAAGGCCTTTGGATGCACGAAGGCGTAGCGCAAAAGCAGGGCAATCAATACATCGGACAGGCGAGTCATTTTTCGTGGTGGAATTTGGACATTCCCGGCACGTTCATTGAATTCGAAGGAAATGTAATCACAGCAGATGCTCAGCCTGTATCGAATGCCCAAATTGAGTTGATTTCTCCCAGTTTGGGCAGTGGAATCACCTACACAAATTCGGACGGATTTTTTAGCGGTCGAATACCCAAGAATGAAACGCTTACGCTCATTATTCAATTAATCTGTCCCACTACGAATGACTGGGCATTTGCTGATTCAGAAACCATCATCAGCGAGGAGAGCAATATTTCTGAAGATTTTACGGCCGAATTGAATAGTTTTTTCCCTGTGTCGGGAACGCTCGTGAATTGCGAAAACCAGCCGGTAGTTTCTGGTTACGTACAATTAAACAATCAGGTATTTCTAACCCAGAATGGTGCTTTTTCCATTCAGGTGTGTGCCACCGGCAGCTATGAAATCACCGGTTTCGACACCTCCATTCCCGACTCCACAAAAGCCAGTGTTTTGAACACGGTTCAGGTGGGAACCTCGGGATTGGATGTCGGAGAAATTCAGGCCTGCATTGCGTTGTATGGATTGGTGACGGATATTAATGGGAATGTGTATCCTACCATTCTGATTGGAAATCAGTGGTGGATGGCCGAGAATCTGCGTGCCTCAACCTTTGCAAATGGCGAGCCTATTGACAATGTTACCGATAATACAGCATGGGTAGGGCTAAGCACGGGTGCCTGGTGCCATTACGAAAACAACACCGTCAACGATGCCATTTATGGCAAGCTTTACAACTGGTACACCACGGTCGACCCGCGAGGCCTTTGTCCGGTCGGCTGGCATGTGACTACTGATTCTGAGTGGACAGTATTCACCGATTACCTCGGTGGGGTATCTGTTGCAGGTGGAAAAATGAAATCAATAACAGGTTGGGATGCCCCCAATATGTTAGCTACCAACGAAAGCGGCTTCTCAGGTCTCCCGGGGGGCACCCGCAACAGCGGTGGGGCATTCACCTCTGTTGGCTGCTGCGGTAGCTGGTGGAGCTCCTCGGAGCA
>CANHCM010000009.1 GCA_947459155.1 Bacteroidota bacterium
ACGAGTACCCTGCTCACATTGAGCGCGCTTCCGGTTAAGCCGGTGGCAAATCGGCTCCAGTTGAGCCCATTGTCGGCGCTACGGTAAACGGCATCGCCCAGGGTAGAGGCAAAGAGAAAGGAGCCTTTTCGAACGAACGAACTAATGTTGTAGGCACTTGTGCTGTTAATGCCGATGCCGCGGTTGCGGGCTTGCCAGCTGAGGCCATTGTCGGTCGAAACAAATGGACCCGAAATGGCCGTTCCAAGCCAAATGTTGTCTCCATCGAGGTAAAAGCAGGAGGCGGTGCCACCATTAGGCCCGGCCGACTGAACCCAGGAATTTTGTCCGTGTGCCTTGGCCCCAAGCACCGTGAGCACCAAGAGTAAGTAGAAGTTTTTCATAATTGTGGTAAAAAGTACACCACAAATGGAGGGAAATTCGAAACGGAAATCCATCCCGTTTTTAAGTGATTTTTAGGGTAGCTCTGGCGATGAGCTGAGTCGGGAAAACAAGCTAAAACGCCTAAAAAATTGGGCTCAACCGGTAATTTTTCCCGGATTGAGGATTCCTTTGGGGTCGAATACCGCCTTGATGTTTCGCATGAGCTCAAGTTGGAATGCCGGGAATTGGATCGCCATATAAGGCTGTTGTACTAAACCAATACCGTGTTCACCGCTGAGTGCGCCTCCTAGCGAAACCACCAGCTTGAAGATTTCGCGAATGCCTTCAATCACCGGCCCGTTCCATTCGGCTTCCGACAAGTCGCCGCGAATGATGTTTACATGCAAATTGCCATCGCCGGCGTGCCCGTAGCACACCGAACGAAATCCATAGCGCTCACCAATTTCCTTAACGCCCCTGAGCAGCTCGGGCAATGAGGCTCTGGGCACTACCGTGTCTTCTTCCTTATAGGTAGAATTCGACTTCACGGCTTCGGCAACACTGCGGCGCAACTTCCAGAGGGCTGCTTTCTGGGCTTCGGTCTCCGCAAAGTGAATGTTCAGGCAGCCGAATTCTTCAAGCACCGGAACAATCCGCTCCAATTCCTGCATAATTCTTTGCTCATCAAAGCCATCCACCTCTATGAGCAAATGGGCTTTTTCGTCTTCGGCAATCTCAAGCACAATGTCATCGCGGAAGCGCAGGGTCCAATCAATCGCATCGCGTTCCATAAACTCCAGGGCCGAAGGAATCACGCCCGCCCGAAAAATGGCCGAAACGGCTGCACAGGCCTGCTCTGCCGAGGCAAAGGGTGCAAGCATTACTTTATTGAGCGGCGGAAAAGGAATGAGTTTGAACACCACTTCGGTGATGACCCCCAGGGTTCCTTCACTTCCTACGAAAAGCTGGGTGAGGTTATACCCTGTTGAATTTTTTAGCACGCGCGCTCCGGTGCGCATCACTTCACCGTTGGCCAAGACCACTTCGAGGTCGAGCACATAGTCGCGGGTTACGCCATATTTCACCGCGCGCGGTCCGCCCGAATTGTGGGCTAAATTTCCACCAATAAAGCAGGTGCCTCTGCTCGAGGGGTCGGGCGGATAAAACAGTCCACGTTCAATCACCGCCTCCTGGAATACTTGTGTAATCACGCCGGGTTGCACGCGGGCCTGCAAGTTGGCCTCATCGATTTCGAGAATCTGGTTGAAACGCTTCATCCATAACACCACGCCACCTTTCACCGGTAAGGCCGCGCCACTCAGTCCGGTGCCCCCTCCACGCGTAGTAACGGGCATTCCACGCTCGTTGCAGTATTTGAGTACCGCACTCACCTCGGCTGTGTTGGCCGGAACAACCACTACGGCCGGCATATACACGAGGTCTTCGGTTTCGTCGGATGCCGCAGCCAAAAGCTGTTCCTCATGCGTAAATACGTGGTCGCTCCCACAAATGGCAATGAGGTCGTCGATGAATGATTCGCTGAGCGTGTTGGTTATCATGGTGTTAAGCTATGCTGATTGCTTTGTTGCACTTGATTTTGGGAAATTCCATTATACCAAACCACTGCGGCTGCGGTTCGGTTCAATCCGGTGTTTCGTTAATTGATCGCGGTACACGGTAACGCCCAGTCCCGACGAGCCTTCCACGATGGTTTGCTGAGGGAGCAGTTGCAAGCCTCTGGCGTAGTCGCCCCGAAGCAGTAGCGGACCATCCATATCTACATGGTCGAGTAAACCCACAAATGCGGCAATGGCTGCCGTTCCGATACTCGACTCATTCATCGAGCCCATCATCACCTGCAAACCCAGCAGTCGGGCACGTTCAATCATCCGCCGGGCAGGCGTTATGCCCCCGCATTTGGTAAGCTTTATATTGATGCCGTGAAACAATCCCGCGCAGCGATCCACATCGGCCTCCGACACGCAGCTTTCGTCGGCCAGCAAAGGCAGCGGACTTTGTTCGAAGAGCATCCGTTGGGCCTGGGTTTGTTCAGGCGCAATGGGCTGCTCCACAAATTCGATGCGCTGTTTGTTGAGTTTGTTGAGTTTATCGAGGGCTTCGCTTTCCGACCAGCCTCCGTTGGCATCGAGCCGAAAGCGCGACTGGCTGTTGGCCAACAGTTCATCGATGAGTTCGAGGTCGCCATTGAATCCAACTTTCACCTTATACACCGGCCAGGGGCGGGCACGCATCTTTTCCAGCATCACTGCGGGCGCATCAATGCCGAGCGTGTAGTCGGTGCTTGGAACCTGAGCATGACTCAGGGCACCCATGAGCTGCGCCACCGTTTGCTGTTTCGATTTTCCATACCAATCCCAGGTGGCCATATCGAGGGCGCAAACAAGAAACGGATGCTCGGCAAAGAGCTCCAGCCAAAGTGCATACAGGGTTTGCGGGTGTTTTAAGGCTGTCGCCTCGATGACTTCCCGTTTCTCCTCAAGGGCGGCGGCCAAAACATCGGGCTCAACGTGGTAATAGCGTATTGCGGGCGCTTCGCCGTAACCATCAAGGCCCTGGTCGCTCAAGCACACAACCAGCGCGGGCTGTTCGGTCTTGCTTCTGTTCCCCGAAATGGTAAATGGGTACTCAAAAGGCAGCGCTACCTTCCAATACGTAAGTTGCATAGGCCAAAGCTCGCTTTTAAGGCTTGTGTTTGGATGACCTTAAGCCTAAACTTATGCGCAGGGTGCTGTTCATGAGCCACGGAATGTCATCAGGCTTGGCCGGAGAAAAATTAGCGCAACAAGGCAAAGGTATTCCCCTTAAATTCGTCGCCTTCAAACCTCAAAAACCGATGAAACAGTTATGCAGCCTGCTGCTCCTTTTGGGCACAGCCTTGAGTATAAGCTTGAACGGACAGGCGAAAAAACAACTTAGCCTGCAGGAAATATGGGCATCGCGCACCTTTGCACCCGAATTTGTGCAAGGCGGTATGAGCATGAACGACGGGAAGCATTATACCACATTGGAATTTTCTGAAAAGGGCATCAGCATTGGCAAGTACAGCTATGAGAGTGGGCAAAAAGTGGCCACCCTTTTTTCGTCGGAAGAGTATTTGCTGCCCGATGGTAAGCATCCGGAATTCGACGAATACAGCTTTTCGGCCGATGAGCGCCTGCTTTTGGTGCCCACAGCTTCGGAACAAATTTACCGACACTCATCACGGTCGGATTTTGTGGTCATCAACCTCGAGAATAAAACCGCCGATTACCTCAGCCGCACTGGCGGAAAGCAGCTTTACGCCGAGTTTTCGCCCGACGGAAAGTATGTGGGCTTTGTGCGCGACAACGATCTGTTTATTAAGGATTTAACCAGCCTTAAAGAAATTCGCGTAACCAACGATGGTAAGCAGAATGCCATCATCAATGGTGCGAGCGACTGGGTGTATGAGGAGGAATTTGCGCTCAAGCAGAGTTTTTTCTGGTCGCCCGATGGTAAAAAGCTGGCCTGGCTTCGTTTCGATGAAAGCAAGGTGAAAGAGTTTAACATGGTGATGTATGGCAGTTTGTACCCCACTGATTACCGCTACAAATACCCCAAAGCCGGTGAAGAAAACGCGGCCGTGGGAACCTATGTGTACGACATCGAAAGCGGAAAAACGGTGAAGATGCAAAGTGGCGACGATCCCAACCAATACACTCCGCGTGTGGTGTGGAATGCGAATGGCTCTGCCTTGTGCATCACCCGCCTGAACCGCCTCCAGAACCACCTCGAATTGCTCATGGCCAATCCCAACGATGGTTCGGTAAAGCTGCTTCACGAAGAAAAGAGCAATACGTATATCGATGTGCACGATAACCTGATGTTCCTCAAGAATGGCCGCCAGTTTTTATGGAGCAGCGAAAAAGATGGCTGGAACCGGGTGTGGCTCATCGATATTGAGGGCAAAAAAGAAATAGCACTCACCGAGCCGGGTGTTGATGTAACGGCGGTTTACGGGGTCGACGAAAGCAAGGGAACCCTTTGGTATCAGGCCGCCTGGCCAGACCCCATGTCGCGCACCGTTTTTTCGGTGAAGCTCAATGGAAAAGGGCAGAAAAAGCTGGTAAAGGAGGGTGGTCACATCGATGCGGAGTTTAGCAGCGATTACAGCTTTGCTCTGCTTACCCGAAGCGATGCCGGCAAGCCGCTTAGTTTCCAATTGTTCGATGGAAGCGGGAAATGGATCAGAACCCTGCAGAGCAATGCCAAGCTGATCGAAACCCTGAGTGGTTATGAGTTGTCGAAGAAGGAGTTTCTCCAGATCCCCAACGCTTCCGGACTGATGTTGAATGCCTGGATGATCAAGCCATCCAACTTCGACCCCACAAAAAAATACCCTGTTTTTATGACGGTGTATGGTGGTCCGGGACACAATACGGTAGAAGACCAGTGGGAAGGGGCGAATTACCTGTGGCATCAGATGTTGGCACAGAAAGGCTACATTGTAGTGTCGGTCGACAACCGCGGAACCGGGAATCGGGGAGAGGCCTTTAAGAAATCGACCTACAAGCAGTTGGGGAAATTCGAAACCGAAGACCAGATTGCAGCCGCGCAGTACCTGGGCGGATTGCCTTATGTGGAGGCCTCGCGGATTGGTATTCAGGGCTGGAGTTACGGCGGCTACATGAGTTCGTTGTGCATCACCAAAGGCGCCGATGTGTTTAAGATGGCCATTGCCGTGGCTCCGGTAACCAATTGGCGTTATTACGATTCGATTTACACTGAGCGCTTTATGCAAACGCCGCAAGAGAACGCTTCGGGTTACGACGACAATTCGCCCATCAACCATGTTTCGCGCTTAAAAGGCAAGTATTTGTTGGTGCATGGTACGGCCGACGACAATGTGCATTTTCAGAATGCCGTGGAGATGGTTACCGCGCTTACCAAGGCCAACAAGCAGTTTGATATGTTTTTCTACCCCGATAAAAATCATGGCATCTATGGAGGCAACACGCGCTTACATTTGTACACCATGATGACCGATTACATTCTTAAAAATTTGTAATTCAAATCTTTGCGGACTTGAATGCAGGTTTGATTTTGGGGTCTAATGGTTAGTCCGCTCCGCGGATGACCTGAGTCAAACTTTTTTAATCCAATGCAACGACTTAAGTGGCTCGTTCATCTTTAGCGGGTGTTTTACCTAAATCGCAACCAAAGGTGTTTTGAAGGGTATATTTTTTTATTTTTGTTAACCTTGACGTGAATACTGTGAAAAAACTATTGCTCCTGCTCACCTTGCTACTAACCGGCTTTGTGGGTATGTCTCAGAACCCTGAGAACCTCGCCCAAATTGATGAAAGGGCTAAACTTAGATACAGCGAATCGGACATATTAAGCATGACTCCGGTTCAGTTGGCACAGATCAACTTCATATACCGGAATTCATTTATCATCAATCAGGATAAGCCTTGTCCTGAATGCCCGGCGATTGATTTGAGCAAGATTGATGTTTCGAAAATGCAGAGAAATTTAAAGACCAGAGCGAGGTTTTATCAGACGGTTCCTAGTCACCCGATTGATTTGCTTTCAATAGAAGAGCTCGATGCTGAATTGCTTCGAATCCAAAATGAATTTAGCACCGGTAACTAACCATGAAGAAACAACTACTTTTTCCTGTCCTTCTTCTGCTCATTTTTGGCTTCAGTGCTCATTCTTTTGGCCAAACGTACACGCTTGGCCAAGGAGGAAATAACATCAGCACTTGTGGGGGTACCATACTGGATCCGGGTGGAAATGGGACTTACACCAACAACCTAAACGTAACCCAAACGTTTTGTGCAGCGAACCCCGGGGAGTGTATACAATTGTCGATCACACTCTTTCAAACAGAACAGAATTTCGATTTTTTAAGGATTTACAACGGAAGTACAGCTACCGGAGAGCCTCTTTTTGACTTTTCAGGGGATGCAGTTGGTCCGCCAACTACAATCAGCAGCACGCTGTCATCGGCTGGATGCGTTACCCTTGTATTTAACTCAGATGGTTCAGTCACCGACAATGGATTCAGCATCGACATAACCTGTGTTCCTTGTCCTCCCGACCCGGTAGTTTTTATTCTAGGTCAAGGGGCTGCAACAGTTAACACATGTGATGGAATCCTGCGTGATCCGGGCGGTGCAAACAATTACCCTGATAATGCCAATGTGGTGCAAACTTTTTGTGCTACCAACGGAGAGTGTGTTCGGGTGACCTTTACCGAATTTCAAACCGAGAACGCCACTGACTTTGTTCGTTTTTACGATGGGCCATCTACAGCCTCTGCATTGTTAGACGAAGCATCAGGATTTAACTTGCCTCCTGCAGTCACCTCCACCACAAATTCGGGTGGATGCCTCACTATAGAATTCACCTCCAATGCATTCTTCAACAACAGTGGTTTCAAGGCGAATATCAGTTGTGTTCCTTGTCCACCACCACCGCAAATACTCATTTTAGGTCAGGGCGGTGCAACCATTCAAACCTGCAATGGTATCTTGTCTGATCCGGGTGGTCCGGGCTCTTACGGGAACGACTTAAATGTGGTACAAACCATTTGTTCATCTACTCCGGGTGAGTGCGTTCAGCTCACTTTTACTGAATTCTCTACAGAGGCTCAGTTCGACCAACTCAGGGTTTACGATGGTCCTACCACCGCTGCTGAGCTTTTAGGTATCTTTTCTGGATTCAACATTCCTCCTCCAATTGCCAGTTCAACGGCTTCAAACGGGTGTTTAACATTGTCGTTTACCTCGAATGGAAGCTTTACCAACACAGGATTTGAGGCTGTCGTGAGCTGCGTAACCTGTCAGGAACCCATCGATGTTCCCACGGGTTTATGTGATGATGCTCAACCCTTTTGCACCGAAGTACAGGGCGGCTTAACCTTCCCGGCCGCAACAAATACTCAGTCGGAATTTGGCGGAGGCATTTGCTGCCTGGGATCAACTCCAAATCCGGCCTGGTACTTTATGCGCATTGAGGACACCGGTCCGATTGATATCTTGATAACCTCAGGGTTTGATGTCGATTTTATTTGTTGGGGGCCATTTACAGAGGCACAGTGGCAAAATGGGATTTGCGGTGAAGTATTGGATCCTTCACAAAACTGCACTCCGGGAGCCGGGTCGATTTACGTAGATTGCTCATTTTCAGCTGCAGCCACAGAAAACTGTAATATTCCTAATGCAGTAGCAGGTGAGTACTATGTTTTGCTTTTAACCAATTTCTCCAATCAAGTCACCAATATCAACTTCCAGCAAAATGGGGGAACGGGAACTACAGACTGTAGTATTTTCTGCGACATCGAGGTACCGGTGAATCCAACGGCCTGCGATCCGGCAACGAACACCTTTATCATGGCAGGGCAAATTGCCTTAACCAATCCTCCGGCTACAGGAACTTTAACCATAGCCAATACTTTGGGAGGCTTTGAGGTGTTTAACGCGCCATTCCCACCAACAGTTGATTTCAATTTTATCAATCTGGCATCAAACGGAGCAACAGGTGAGATTTCAGTAGTGTTCTCTGATGATAATACCTGTGCTGTTGTTCAACAATACACCGCACCTCAGTCTTGCTCAACTTGTCCGGTTACAGCTTCAACTTCCGGCCCTGCCTGCATTGGACAAAATGTTAGTCTTACTGCAACGTTCATCCAAGATGCTACATATTCATGGACAGGCCCCAACGGATTTACATCAACTGATCAAAATCCTGTTCTTACCAATGTGGATCTTTCCATGGAAGGTGTCTACACTGTAACAGCCTCCAACCCACTGAATGGTTGTCAAAGTATTGCCACCACAAACGTTTTCGTATTCCCTACGCCGGCTGCTCCCATCTTGGGAAGCAATGGCCCGATTTGCGAAGGCTCAGTGCTCAATCTTACAGCTAGCTTAACGCCGGGTGGGGTATACAATTGGACTGGTCCGGCCAGTTTCAGCTCAACCCTACAAAATCCAAGTATAGCTGCAGCTCAGGCAGGGGCAGCTGGACAATACTCTTGTACAGTAACAGTTAACACCTGTCCAAGCTTACCGGCAACCATCGATGTGGTTGTGAACCCTTACCCCGCAACGCCCACACCGACCAATAACGGTCCGCTGTGTGCCGGCGATTTGCTTCAACTCAACACGCCAGATGTGGCGGGAGCCGTTTTTGAATGGACCAACCCTGCCGGACTTGTCATATCCAACGTATTTAGTTCCCAAATAGCCAACACAACCGTGGCGAATTCGGGCAACTACAGCGTTCGCTTGCAGCTGAATGGTTGTTGGAGTTTACCCGCAACCACCTCAGTTCAGATTTTCCCTATTCCAACAACACCGGTACTCACCGCCAACCTTCCCATTTGCCAGGGCTCTAACCTCAATTTGAATGGTCCTTCTCCGCTGCCGGTTGTTGGAACAGTCTACGATTGGAGTGGACCCAACGGATTTTCTTCAGTAGTCGAAGATCCGCAAGTTCTCGCTGTAGATGCCTCCGCCTCTGGTACCTACACCTTGGTGATTACAGAAAATGGCTGCGTTTCGGCACCGGGCACTATCGATATTAGTGTCATTCCTTCGCCAATTTCTAATGCCGGCCCCGATGTAACAACCTGTTCAAATCAGCCTGTTCAAATCGGTTCGGCGCCCACGCCGGGTTACACCTACAGCTGGTCGCCCATCGAAGGTTTAAATTTTGCCAATATTTCAAACCCCCAACTTACCGTATCTAACTTATCTGATGCTCAGCGATTTGAAACGTACATTGTAACTACAACCGACCAAATTTGCTCAACCCAGGATACGGTGGTGGTTACCATTAATCCGCAACCAATCGCCAATTTTGAAGCTCCTGCGCCAATGTGTTTCGAAGGAAATACCTTTGATTTCTTTGCCTCCGGGGAGTATGGCGCTGGTGCCACCTTCAATTGGAGTTTCGGTCCTTTCGCCTCTGTGCCGCAGTCTACTGATGAAGATCCTCAGGATGTGAGTTTCAATTCAACAGGTCTCATCAATGTTTCACTGACCATCACTGAGAATGGATGTGAAAGTAACGTGTTTCAATTGCCTGTTCAGGTATACCCTCAGCCGGTTGCCAATTTTGATGCATCAGCCTATACCGCTTGCGCCCCGGCCATCATCAATTTTACCAACCTCACCGAGTCGGAGGATCAAATTAAGACCATCGCCTGGGATTTTGGCAATGACCGCCAGTCAAATCTCCTTAATCCCATCAATCAATACAACGAGCCGGGCAACTACACCGTGAGCTTAACGATTACTACCGTTCATGGGTGCGTAAATGAATACAGGGTTAACGATATTCTTCAACTTTTCCCAAGTCCTATTGCGGCATTTAACCTTGAACCCAACCTTTTGGATATTGTTAGTCCATACTCCAAACTCACCAATTTTGCCACAAATGCTTCGGAAATTGTGTATGCCATTCCGGGCTTAGACACCATTTTCACCAGTAATGCCACGATTACCTACCCTGACTCTGGTCGTTACCTCATTACCCAAATTGCCCGCAACGAATTTGGTTGTATCGATTCGTTAACCAAGGAAGCCATCGTGCAAATTGGCTACAAGCTTTATGTACCAACCTCATTCACACCGAACAACGATGGGTACAATGACTTTTTCCGCGCCTATGGCGAGGATATCATCGACTACTCCATCGAAATCTACAACCGTTGGGGCGAGTTGATGTACACTTCTTTCGATTTAGAAAATGGTTGGGATGGCACAACGCGCCTGAGCTCAACTGTTTCACCGGGTGGTGTTTACCTCTACCGCATCAAAGCAGTCGACCGCAACGGATCACGCAGCACCTACGAAGGAACACTCACCTTGCTTCGCTAAAGACTATCGTTTCAGCTCACCAAAATATCCCCGTCCATAATGGCGGGGATATTTATTTTTAGCATATGCAAGATGGTTGGGGCAATGTCGGCCAGTTTCCCATTGCGCAAATGCTTAACCTCGGCATCAATCACTACACAAGGCACCGGGTTGGTGGTGTGGGCTGTATTGGGCGAGCCATCCGCATTTACTGCAAAATCGGCATTGCCATGGTCGGCAATGACAATGGCCGAATAACCCTCACTTTCAAGGGTTTTCAATACACTTCCCAGGCAGACATCAACAGTTTCAACCGCCTTAACAATGGCTTCAAAAACACCGGTATGGCCAACCATGTCGGGATTGGCGAAATTGAGGCAGATAAAGTCGGGGTGATGACTAACAATGTGCTCATTTACCGCGTCGCGGATGCCTTCAGCGCTCATCTCCGGCATCAGGTCGTAAGTGGCCACCTTTGGCGATGGAATCATGATGCGGTCTTCGCCATCAAAGGGTAACTCGCGGCCGCCGGAGAAGAAGAAAGTAACGTGCGGATACTTTTCGGTTTCTGCAATTCTCAGTTGAGTTTTCCCTTCGCGGCTCAACACTTCGCCCAGGGTTTCACGCATGTCTTCCTTCGGGAATACTACTTTGACGTTTTGAAAACTGTCATCGTAGTTCGTCATGGTCACATAATAGAGATTGAGCTTCTGCATGCCGAAGTCGAGAAAGTCTTTCTGACTCAGTACTTCGGTAATTTCGCGGCAACGGTCGGTGCGGTAATTAAACGATACGACCACGTCGCCGTTTTCAATTTTGGCCTTGATCCCTTTGGCCACTATGGGTTTGATGAATTCGTCGGTTTCGCCCGCGGCATACCGTTGCTCAACCGAATGCAGCAGGTTGTCTGACTCTTCGCCCTGGCCATGCACCAAAAGGTCGTAGGCCAGCTTAACTCTTTCCCAACGTTTATCGCGGTCCATGGCGTAATAACGCCCCACAATACTCGCAAGGCGACCATGGGTTCCCGACAGTTTTTCATCGAGCTTGGTCAGAAAGCGAATCCCGCTTTTGGGATCGGTATCGCGCCCATCGGTGAAGGCATGCACGTAATATTCAGGAACCTGATTTTGTTCGGCCAGGTCGATGAGGTGGTGTAGATGGGCGTCGGACGAATGGATGCAGCCATCGGAAACCAAACCGAAAAAGTGAAGCTTTTTGCCGTTATCACGGGCGTAGCGAAAGGCCTCCAACAAGGTAGCATTCGAGGCCATCTGCCCATTTTGGGTGCTGAGGTTGATTTTTACCAACTCCTGAAAAACCACTCTTCCCGCCCCAATGTTGAGGTGCCCCACCTCCGAATTGCCCATCTGCCCTTCGGGAAGACCAACGTCAAGTCCCGAGGTACTCAATGTAGCCCAGGGGTACTTTTCCATCAATTGATCCATCACCGGGGTGTGTGCTTGCGCGATGGCATCGGAAGTCGTTCCATTGCCAATGCCCCAGCCATCGAGGATGAGCAGGGCTATTTTCTTATCAGGCATGTTGTGTTTTCAGTTTTAAACGGAGCTCAAAAATACTGCCTCCGCCCGGATTCTCCATCACCCTTAAACTGCCCTGGTGCAAGGACGTGAGGATGGAAACGATATATAAGCCCAGCCCTGTGCCTTTGTGGCGCCGCGTTTCCTCATTTCCGGAGCGGTAAAACTTCTCAAAAATTCTCCGCTTTTCTTCCTCCGGAACTCCCGGCCCACGGTCTACTACCTGCAAGGTAGCCTTGTTTTCGTCTGTCGATAGGCGTATCCAAACAGGTTCGTTTTCAGGACTATACTTCAGGGCGTTTTCGGTGAGATTCAACAGGATGGATTCCAGCGCATCAGGATCGGCTTCGGTAATTATTCGGTCTTTCGCCTCCAGATGAACCCGCTTACCGGGGTGCTTTTCGTTGATGCGCTCAACAAAGCCCTTCACGCTGGCGCTCAAATCGATCGACTCAGGACGAATGCTAAATGCATGGTTCTCCAACTGGGCAGCCATCAACATATTGCCAATCAACTGATCCAGTCGGTTGGTTTCGGCCACCGCCCGTTCGAGGATTTCGAGTTGCTTCTCCCTTCCCAATTCGCGTTTTTCCAGCGTTTGGAGAAACAGCTTCACTGAGGCAACCGGCGATTTAAGCTCATGCGTTACCGAAAGTAAAAAGTTCTTCTGCTGCCGGGCAACCTGCGATTCTCTTTTGAAGGAGCGGCGCGTTTTCAAAATTCCCAGACTCAGGAGCAACATAAACACCAGGCCCTCACCAAAAATCATCAGCCTTTTCTTGCTGATTTTCTCCTGCAAAAGACTGTCGTCGACCGCTAAACCTGAATCGCGCAAAAGCTCCAGCTCGTTGCGTAGTTTGAAAATCTCCTGGTTGAGATCAAAAAGGAGATACGACCACCACATGAACTGCAGAAAAACGTAAACCACCAACAGGTAAAATACAAACAGCGGTTTACCGGCATTCGGTGGTCGGAGTTTCTGGAGCATGGCCCTGCTTAGAATCGGCTTTTAAATTGTTGCTGAAAGTCGCTCCAGGCTTGACGGAGGTAATAGTTCTCGGCAAAGTAGCGCATAGGGCCTTCCAACTGCGCGGGCGTTTGGTAGCCGGGTAGCGGACTCAACAGGTTGAAATTCTCATCTAAAAACACCAAACTGGGGTAGGCCAGCTTACCATTGAGCAGCGTAACGGCCAGTCCGTGAGTGCCATTGCGGCCGGCATTGGGAATGATGTCGTACACGGTATCGTTCACAGCAATGGGTTTCTCCTTTTCGGCATTGAACTTTACGGCGTAAAAGTGCTCGTTCACATATTTCACCACTTCGGGATGCGTAAAGGTTGCCGCATCCATTTTTTTACACCAGCCACACCAGTCGGTGTAAAAGTCGATGAGTACTTTCTTTTTCTGCGTTTTGGAGGCATTCATCGCATCGCTAAAACTCATCCAGCGGATGCCATCCGTTTGAGCCATCAGCGAACAGCAACTCAAAAGCAGAATAAATGTTATCGATTTCATGATTGCTGATTTTCGTCTTCCGCTTTACCCATCAGCTTACTTAAACCCATGAGCTGCTGAAAGGTTTTCTGCATGCCCTCCGAAGAGCCATCCAGAAAAATCACATTGCCTTTACCATATTCAGCGAAGTTCTTGATGGCTTCGGTCCACATGCTGAACATAATCATCGAAGTATCCAGATTGGCTTGCTGCAGTTCGCGGGCCGCATTGTTGATGCCCTTGGCCACCTCCTGACGGAACAAAGCCACACCCTGACCGCGGAGCTGCGCGGCTTCCCGCTCGGCTGCTGCGGCAATCTTGATGGCATTACCCTCGGCTTCGGCCGCCTTGGTTTTGGTGATCAGCAAAGCCTGACCTTCGTTTTCAGCCGCAGCCTTGAGGTTATTCGAAGCCACCACTTGACTCATCGATCGCATAACCGCCTCGTCGAAAGTGATGTCGTTCACCTGCAAATCTTGCAGATGGTAGCCCCAGTCTTCCAGGTGCACATCAATCTGCTCTTTCACGTGTTCCACAATCTCCCGGCGCAGCGAAAGCACCTCAGCCTGCTTTTTTGTAGCCACAAACGAACGAATGGAGCCTTCGATGGTGCGCACCAGGGCCTGCATCAGGTTGCGCTCGTCGATAAACTTGAAGGCCACCTTTTTAATCGTTTCTTCCTCCGCATCCATCACCGAAAACAGCACCATGGTTTTGAAATACACATTCGCCTGGTCAACGGTAACCGCTTGAAATTCAAGTTCTACCGATCGGTTTTGGGTGGATATGCGCTTGAAAATGACCTCAATAAAGGGAATCACCAGATTTAAGCCGGGGTGAAGTATGCGGCGGTATTTCCCGAAAATGGTAACAACCGCGATGTTGCCTTGTTTAACAGTCTTAAAAGTAAAAGCCCCCAGTGCGAGAACAAACAGCAGGATGGCCAAAGTAATTGGATTCATGGTAAGATGAGCTTAAGGGTTTTATTTGACTTCGCCCATGAGTTTACGAACCAGGGGCGAGATGGCGATAATCACCACGCCGGCAATCATGGCATAAATGGCAAATTGTTGATAGCCGTCGGAGTACACGGTGAGTTTTTCGAGCGGCGTGGCGTTTTCGTCGGGCGAAATGGCGGCACCAAACAAGCCGGCTACGTATTGTCCGTAGGCACTGGCAAGGAACCACATGCCCATCATAAAGCCCTGAAGCTTATTGGGGGCCAGCTTGGTCATCAGCGACAGCCCAATAGGCGACAGAGCCAGTTCGCCGAAGGTAAGCACAAAGTAAGCGAGGGTAAAAATGTTGAGCGACGCAATGCCATCAGGCCCTGCCGCAAATTTTCCGGTAAAAAAGAGGTAGAAGCCGGCACCCAGCAACAAGAATCCGATTCCGAATTTCACCACCGAATTGGGCTCGAGTTTACGCTTGTGCAGAAATACCCAAAGTAAGCCCAGCAGGGGTGCGAAGATGATCACAAACAGAGAGTTTGAGGAGTTGTTCACCATGTTCGGGTCGATCGGTAGGCCCAGCAAATCCTTGTGGAGGTGCTCGGCGGCGTAAAGGCTCAGCGAGCCGCCGGCCTGCTCGAAGATGGCCCAGAATACCACCGAAAACAGGATAAACACGAGAGCTGCAACCAGTTTTCCGTTTTCTCCACGACTGAGCTTGGTCATCTCATAACCCAGATATACCAGGCTAAACGGACCGATGAAATACATGAAATAATCGGTGTACTGTGTGTTTGAAACCATCAGAATAACCAGTGGAGCGCAAAGCAGCGCACCGGCATAAACGGCCCACTCGTACCAGCGTTTTTCGCGAACCTTCTTGTAATCGATGGGCGGTAAACCAATCGGACCGAAATTTTTATGGTTTAATACGAAGGTAATCAAGCTGATAAACATCACAATCGCTACTAAGCCGAAAGCCACATTCCACCTTGAAGCCTCCGGAATAAAGCTTGAGCCAATTTCACCTTTACCGACGCCAATCATGAGAATTCCTCCGAGGAATGCCCCGATGTTAATGCCCGAATAAAAGAGCGAAAAGCCGGCATCGCGGCGAGGGTCGCCCTGATTGTACAATTGCCCCACCATCGATGAAATGTTGGGTTTGAAAAAGCCGGTGCCGATGATGAGGAATGCCAATCCTTCGAAGAAAAAAGCATGTGGGTCGATGGCCAGAATGATTGATCCGGTAATCATCAGCAAGCCACCCCAAAACAACGATTTACGGAAGCCCAGAATTTTATCGGCAAACAATCCTCCAATAAAGGTAAAGGCATATACCCAGGCTTGTGTAGCGCCATATTGCAGGTTGGCTGCTTCCTTGTCCATGCTGAGCTGGTACACCATGAAAAACGACAACATGCCGCGCATTCCATAAAAACAGAAGCGCTCCCACATTTCTGAGAAAAACAGGGCCCAGAGTTGTTTAGGGTATTGGCCTTTAAAATCACGAATCTTTTTCAGTTCAGGATCTACGTATTGTTGCTGTGGATTCAGCGCATCGCTGTCGAGGGTCTGGCTCATGTAGCTATTGTTCGTTTAGGAGCGGGAAGTTAGGAAGTTTTGGTCTTCGCCCCGCCAAAACTAAAACATCCCTGCAAGCCTTGCCTACAGGGATGTTCTTACCACAATATTTCCTGAACGATATTATCGAACGCCGTGCATCATGCGTTTCAGAATGGGCGAAATAGCCAGTAAAATCAATGCTGCTACGCCACAAAGAATTACGAAAACCATGAAGAATTCCTGTAGATTGTGGATGGTAAATCCTGCAAATTCGGGATATGCGGTTGGAATTTGATTTTTCGTTAGCAGACTGAGCTGTTCGGCCGAAGGCGCAACAGTCTTATCGAGAACCCCTTGTAAATCGATTCCAAGTTCATCTGCCTTTTTGAATTTATCGCCCGTTGCCGGGAGAATCGATCCTAAAGTACCCGCTAGGGCATATCCCGAGGCGTTAGAAAGGAAAAATACACCATACAGCAACGACGCGAAACGTTTTGGAGCGAGTTTTCCAACCAATGATAAACCGATAGGCGACAAGCAGAGCTCTCCGCAGGTTTGGATAAAATAAAGCAATACCAGCCATTTCACTGCTAGCAAGCCACTGTTCCCTAAGCCAGATACATTGTTCGCAATGATCAGATAACTCAAAGAAATCAAGGCAAGTCCGATTGCTTGTTTTACCGGAGAAATTGGCTCTGCATTGCGTTTTCTGAGGTTATCCCAAACAAAACTGAACGGGAATGCCAGAATCACCACAAACAATCCATTAAAAATCTGAACCATCGAAGGAGGGATTTCCCAACCAAGGAAATTCCGGTCGCACTGATTGTCGGCAATAAAGGTTAACGAAGAACCGGCTTGCTCGAATGCTGCCCAGAAAAAGATCACGAAAAAGGAGATGATATAAATTACCCATATACGCTGAGTTTCAACTTTAGTGAGCGATTTATCGGTAAGTATTAACCCTGCAAGGGTAATTCCACTGGAGTAAATGATTGAATAAATAATGTTTTGATCAAAAACGAAATACATCAGGCAAATCAAAACGCCAAAGGCAAAGACAGATGAAATGAGCGATGTGCTGGTGAATTTGGCTTGAATTTCATCATCGGCAGCCAGTTCAGAGGCTTTTTTAGGCTTTGCACCAATGGCTTTTCCTGATGGATCAACAACATACTTATCTTTAAGGAAATAAAAGATCAATGTTCCGAGCACCATGGCAATCGCCGCAGCCAAGAATGCCCATTTAAAGGCAAATACATCGCGTACTCCTGTGATAGGGTCTTTCACGTCGCCAATCAACGGGCAGAGGTATTGGCTCAATAAGGCACCAAGGTTGATTCCCATGTAAAAGATAGTGAAGGCGCTATCGAGTTTACTTTTCTGTTCGGCAGGATACAAGCTACCAACCATACTGGAAATATTCGGCTTAAAGAAACCATTTCCCAAGATAATGATTCCCAGAGCCACCCACATGAGTGTTTTGGCAAGAGGTAAATTTGCACTGAAGGAAGTGGCGCTGGCGAAGAGAAATGTTTGACCGATGGCCATTAATACTCCTCCCAACATGATACAATTCCGGTTACCCAAATAACGGTCTGATACAAACCCACCAAGCATTGGAGTGAGGTAGCACAATCCGAGGAATCCTCCATAAATCAGAGCCACGTTCGACTCTTTCATCATCAGTGAATTCACCATGAAGAGCGTGAGTACGGCACGCATTCCATAAAAATTGAAGCGCTCCCACATTTCTGTTCCAAAGAGCACCCATAAGCCTTTCGGATGGCTGGAGGAGGATGTAGTCGTAGTAGTCATACATTCGGTTTTTGGCGAATATACAATTTCTCAGTTCTATTGTGTGCTCGCCTTCTCCATGCATCCCGTCAAATTGAAATGCGCTTCCCTCATCTGCGATACCGTTAGCCCTTTTTGGATTTTTCATTGGGGCGCATGCCTCGCTGAAGCTCACGGTTTATTGTAAACACCTCGCCGGGCACCGCGTGTTCCGCTCATACTCCGCATAGGGCGGCAATGAGCCGCCCCTATACGGGGTATCCGCTGCACCCGCTTGCGCGTTTAGAATCGGGAGCCTTTAGAACTTCGTCCTTGGTGGGACATTGATTAAACATTTGAGTTTATCGTATTGAATTTTAAGCGTATTGCGTAAGTTGAAGATAAAATAAGTCCATGTTGCCCCCCAAGGTCAACGCCCCTCCCAATGAATGGCAAAAAAAAGGGCGAACCCTAGTGGATTCGCCCTTTCCTTTCAATTATTCGGTGATTACTTGATCACTGTCACGTTTACAGCATTGAGCCCTTTACGACCTTTTTCTGTATCGTAAGTAACCTGATCGTTTTCGCGAATGTCTTGACGAAGACCGGTTACGTGTACGAAAATTTCTTCTCCATCTTCACCCGTGATAAAACCGAAGCCTTTAGCATCGTTGAAGAATTTTACTGTTCCTTTATTCATTGTTGTTGTTTTTGTTCCCTCTCAGGAACATCATTAAATGGTTATTTCCTGCCACACCGTGTGACAAAAATCGAAGACAAAAAACAGTTCGGAAAAAAGGGAATGTAGAAACTACACTCTACTTACTCGTAGTATTCTTTATTTAAGACGAGCAAATGTAGTATAAATTATTGATTATCAATTTATAAATCGCAGAACTGCTTCTAAGTGTCTAAGCATTAGTAAACTATAATTTCCCTGCAGCCCGGTTTTCGAGCGCTCCGGAGCATTCTGCAAGCCGCAATCACGGAATGGAAGGAATGAAGCGAATGAAGGGCGCCGTGGCTTAGTGCTATCCGCGAGATTTCTGAACGGTATTGAATAACCCGCCCAAGCCAATGGCAATGCTACTCAGCACTCATGAGAATTATTCCACCCATCGCCAGCACGCGCAAATTCGCCTGTTGAACCGCAACGCTCAACGATATCTGAGTTTGATGAAGACATTAGAAATACATCGGATGCTGGCAGAGGACAACGAAACAGATGATCCGTTTCTGGCTAACGATAGCATTAAATGCAGAAATGTTCCACAACACTGAAATTGGAATGCAACGCTTTAAGGCCATGCACTTTTACTCGCTCAAATCCGCATAAATCGTTTAAAGAAAACGCATTGAGTGTTTTTTAGTAGGCCCTAAATTGCGTAAAACGTAGATGATATACTTCTACTCCAATGTTATGCATGGATTTGCGCCACCGGTTGGAGCCGGCAGCGCCGGTGAGTGGAACGAGCCGGACTAAAGGCGGAAAACGGGATGCCTGTAAACGAGGCTTCAATTTCTGAAAAGGCTCAGTGAGGCAGGCGCCCTAAAAAACCTCAGTCATTCGACCCGCAATATGGGTGTTTAGCGCAGTCCTTTTTCTTCCATCACTTTGTTGAGCCAGCGGAGCATCAGGAAGGCCATCAAACCGGCGGCGAGGAGCAACAGGCAGTTCACCAAAAAGAACCAGGCTTTGTTTTCGTAGCCATACCACATGCCGGCCAGCACGCCGCTCATTTTGTTGCCGATGGAGGTGCTGAGGAAGAAGCCGCCCATCATAAGTGCGGTAAATCGTGGCGGACTGAGTTTACTCACCAACGATAGGCCCATCGGACTCAGGCAAAGCTCGCCTACGGTAATTACGCCATAGCAGGCGACCAGCCACATCGGCGACACTTTCATGGCGCCATTGCTGCTGGCGTAAACAGCGCCCACCATCACCAGCGTTGAGAGGGCCGAAATCACCAGTCCCAGCGCAATTTTTCCGGGCGTTGTCGGTTCTTTTTTCCGGCGGCGCATCCAGGCGAATGCCGCAATCACGAGTGGGGTGAGGAGCACTACCCAAAATGGATTGATAGACTGGAACAACTCAGTACTGATGAGGTATACCGGCTCTCCATTCTGAGGCACCCGCTCGGGTGGCAGGTTCCGGAAATACACGTTGCGGTCGAGCGTTTTTTGCGATTTCCCGTCCTTTTTAACGGCTCTGTACTGTTCATCGAAGAGTGCCACAGAATCAACTTTCGATTCCATGGTTTCGACCTGATAGAGTCCGCGGGCCGCGCCTTCTACAGCCTGCGGCACCTCTCGATCGGTAAAATACTTGCCCCAATTGGTGAGGGCAGTGCCGTTTTGCTTAAACACGGCCCAGAACACTACACTCACTGCAAAAATGGCCAATAAGGCAGCAATTGGACGTTTTTCGCTTTCGCGGGCTTTGAGCCAGAGCGATATGTAAAAGATGATTACAGGCACCGAAGCAAAAAGGAAGGCATCGGTGCTTCGGGAATCCAGCAATGTGCCGCCAAACAAGGCTTGCGGGAGAAACCAGCCTAAGAGTCCGGCACCAATGGCCGGTAAAAACACGTACGACATCACCTGCGAAAGCGAACTGTCTTTTTTCCCGTCTTCTGAGGCTGCTTCAGGCTTGCGCTCACCCGCGCGAACGTGCTTGAGCCCAATGGCAAACACAACAAGTCCGATAAACATACCCACACCGGCGGTAATGAACGAGGCCGACCAATTGTATTTATTCCGCATGAAGGCGGCGAAAATGGGACCTAACAGCGCACCAATGTTGATGCCCATATAGAAGAGGTTGTAGCCCCAATCTTTTCGTTCTTTGAATTCGGGCGTTGAATACAAATTGCCCAGGAGGGTAGAGATGCTTGGTTTAAAGAATCCATTTCCAACCACGATGAGCAGCATGGCAAGCCAAAAGGAGGTCATCACGAACTGATCGCTCAGACTAATGCCGGCGTACCGTAAGCCCGGAATTCCGAGGGCTATGTAGCCGAGGCCCATCAAGGTTCCACCGAGAAATACACTTTTGATGTACCCCAATTTATTATCGGCCAAAAAGCCCCCTAAGAAAGGCGTGAGGTAGGTAATGGCAATGAAGGTCCCGAAGATGTCGTACGATACTTTGTCGGGTATGGCGAGTCCGCCCTTTTCAACATCGATCATGTACAATACGAAGATGCCGAGCATGAGGTAGTAACCAAAGCGTTCCCACATTTCGGTAAAGAACAGATACGGCAATCCGGCCGGATGTTTTGCAGTTTTTGTTGAGTTCATAACGAGATGGTTTGGCGAATGTAATACAAAAGGCGGCTTTTTGCTGAATGTGGATGAAAGCATGGGTTTTCCATGTACTTTTGGGAACATTCATGGAAACACCTTCAGTCAAACGCCTCATTCCCAGCATATACACTGCCGACGGACAAGCTACCACCGCCGATACGCGACATGTTAACGATTACAACCAGGCCATGAACAAGGCTTTGGAATATGAAGCGGCCGGGGCCAGCGAGTTGATTTTTATGGATGTGACCTCCATTTCGGAGCGCAGAAGGAACTTACCCCGCTTTTTGAAGGATTTGAAAAATCGCCTTCAAATTCCGTTTGTGTTTGGAGGCGGTGTGCATACCATTCGCGATGTGGAGGATTTGCTCAAGTATGGCGCTCCACGAATTTACGTGAACTCAGCGGCCGTGCGCTACCCAGATCTGGTGAATAAAATTTCGACCCAACATGGCAAACAGGCCCTGCTCGTTGCGATAGATACACGCCTCACGTTTGGCTCCTGGAAGGTGTATCTCAACGGCGGAAAGTCGAGAACAGAAATCGACCTCTACAACTGGATTCGGATGATTGAGGTGCGCGGCGCAGGCGAAATCCTGGTTTCGGCCATTAACCGTGGCGATCATGAAATTGTGTTTGATGTCTTTCGCAAAATCAGAGAGGCAACCGATTTGTCGGTGCTCGCTTCGGCAGGCTTTCAGTCGGTCGAAGAATATGAGCGCCTGTTCAAAGAATGCAGAATGGATGGCGTGGTTTCGGCTCACTTTTTCCAGAAGGAAAATTCCCTCCGCGAATTGAAGGCCGCCATTTCTACCGAAATCGGATAATCGGGCTGGAACAGCTCGTCATCTCCATACACCAACAAACCCTTTTAATTCTATAGTTTTCAAAGGGCCTTGGAGGCCTTTCAGTAGGCTCTAAGTTAAATCGCCAAAGGCTGATGACTTTACGGCTTTGCCTAAGGGCATAAGCGGTAATAAGAAGTAAGTCCTCTTACTCATGAATAGTCATTGTTCTCAACGAAAAAAGCACCCTAAGACCGGAGTCTTGAGAGTGCTTTCAGGCTTATTTTAATGGAGCGGCTTAACGGAGGATGGTCACCGTGCCATCGTAATCGAACTTGTTGCCGTTTCGGTCAACCAGATTAATTACATACAAGTACACTCCACCCGGAGCCGCGGTATTGCTGAGTCTCGAAGTGCCGTCCCATCCATTCTCAAAGTCGTAGGAAGTGTACAACAACTCACCCCAGCGATTGAATACCTTAATTTCTGCCCTAGAGATGTCTTCACCGTAAATACGGAAGAGATCATTTTTTCCATCATTATTCGGTGTGAATGAGCTCGGTATGTAAACCTTGTATCCAAAATCAACACGAATAGTTTTCATGGAAGTGTCGATGCAACCAAACTCGTTGCTTAGAATCTGCGCAATTTCATAGGTTCCGGTATCGGCGAAGGTGTACTGCGTATTGAAGCTGAACACGCTATCGTTACCAATTACATAGATACATTCCGAAGCATTTACAGAAAAGTCGGTAAGTTCGATGTGCGGGCTCGTAAGTGAAATCAAAGTGCCCGGGAAGAGATTGAAGGCCGAAACCGGTGAAGGATTTACGGTAATCAGGTCGTTGATCATGTATTCGTTGGTGCAGCCATAAGCTGTGCTCACGCGAAGTTTCACATCAAAGTTCCCGCTTTCAGAGTACATAATCTGGGGCTCAGGTAAATTGCTGAGTCGGCCATTTCCAAAATCCCAACTGTAGTCAAGCGGAGTATCTCCGGTACTGAGGTTGTTGAATTGAATGATTGCAGGTTGGCAAACGGCAACGTCGCTGGGCTCGAAATTGGCTACCGGCATTTCGTTGACCTTCACAGTTCCGGTGTAGGGCAGAGATTCACAGCCCAGGTCGATGATTTTCAGTCGTACAAGGTGAATTCCAGTGGAAGGGAACCTTACGTTCGTAGGGTTGCGTTCTGCAGATGAGTCGGGCGTAGAAAGCGGACCAAAATCCCAGACAAACCGCGGATCGTCGGTGAGGAAGACCCCATCACCTTCAAAGTTGAAGGAGTGGTTTTCAAAACACTGAGGCTCCGGTGTCTCGAAGAAAGCTACCGGCTGCGGGTTGATGGTAACAAGGATGGTG
This sequence comes from Bacteroidota bacterium, assembly GCA_947459155.1. Taxonomy (GTDB): domain Bacteria; phylum Bacteroidota; class Bacteroidia; order M30B66; family M30B66; genus CAMCXT01. Next base: position 22,997 of record CANHCM010000009.1, read on the forward strand.
TCTTTGCTCTGACAGCCATCAAATGTGGTAGTTACAATGAACTCAAGTTCCTCAGCCTGTCCGCCAAGATTGCTCAGCAACACGGTAGGATTGGAGATATTGGCAAAGTTGAGTCCTTCGATTGGCGACCATGAATATTGATAACCCGGAGTTGGAGCCGCGCCAATCTGTAACGGAATCATTGAACAAGTGGCGTTGTCTAAACCGGCATCAGAAACCGGAATGGGAACTATGTCAGCGTTTACCGTGTTGGTAGAGGTAGTGCATTGACCAATCACCAGGTATAGGCTGTAGTTGCCCTCAATATCTAAGGTTGAATTGTCGAAATCAAAAGATAGGTCGCTGCTGCTAAAGCCATTGGGGCCGCTCCAGAAATATGTGGCACCATTGACAACCGGAGTGTTGAAACTCAGAGTGTCGCCTGCACAAACCGGACTGTTGGATACAATCACCGGAACAAAAGACGCGTCGATTACACCGACCGTAACGTTTGTTGGAGGGCTCGGGCAGTTATTGTTCACCACTACCAGTGTGTAAACTCCACCCATGGCGGGTGTAAGCGCAGGACGAATGGTGTTTTGGGTATTGGCAGAGAACCCAAGTGGACCGCTCCAGCTATACAAATCGGCTACCGTTGAGGTGCTTAGGCTCAGGTCGAAACCGGAGCAAACAGTTTCAGGTGCTGTTACTACCGGGGCCTCTGGTGAATCATTTACAACCACTGAGGTAACCTGAGAAACCAAAGCATCACAACCATTTAAGGTTGCAGTTGCCGAATAGGGACCAGCCGCATTCATGGGTGTAGAAGCAATGGTTGGATTGGCTCCAACGGCATTGAAGGCATTAGGCCCCGACCAATTTACAGTGGCATTGATAGGCGTTACTGTTGCACTCAGATTCAAAGGCGTGCCTTCGCAAACCGGCGAGTTCGAGCTGATGGCAGTGATGACAGGGCGTGGATTCACAATTTGGTTGAAGACAGCCGGTGCCGAGTTACAACCAAACTCTGAAGCGAAAACACTGTAAGTGCCGCCATTGCTCACATTCACATTGTTAAACTGAATACTTGTTCCACCATTTTGCGAAAATCCGTTTGGTCCCGACCACACCAACGTGGCTGTTGGTGATGAAGTGCTCGCCGTAACTACGATATCATCATTTTCACAAACCGCCGATATCGTGCTTAAGGTAGGCGTGTCGGGTGTGTCGTTTACGTTAACCGTGACGTTGGCTGTTGCGGTAGTACCGCAAAAATCGGTAGCCGTAACCGTGTAGGTTGTCGCAACGGTTGGATTCACGTTTTGAGTCTGCCCATTGGGCAAACCATTCGACCATGAATAAGTAATGGGAGCTACACCACCTCCTGCTGTAGCTGTAATGGTGGCCGGACCTTGACCATCACAGATCGTTGGGGCAGGACCAGGCGTTACCGAAATTGTAGGAGGCTCCTCGATGTAAACAATCGTTGAGATGATACCACAAATAGTCTGGTAGCTTAATTCTATGGTTTCTTGTCCTTCAACGATGGCATCCGGAATCGCATTTAGGTCTAGCGTAACCGAAGTTTGACCGGCCGGAATGGTGATTGAAGGCGGAACAGGGGTGTAATCTACACCACTAATCGCCGTTCCCGACAAGGTGAATGGAAACACATAATCGAAAGGATCGGGGTTTTGGCGTGTAAACACCAGCGTTGCCGGAGCACAACCTTCGTAAGTGGTTGAATCGCCGTTGAGCGTGGTTTGCTGAATGGCGATGGGCGCAGCACCAAACGAGTTGGCCTCCAGAAATACAGCCGAACTCAAGCCGCCATCGCAATAGTCGGCCAAGAGTAATTTC